>JAKLLJ010000351.1 GCA_023150215.1 Thauera sp.
GCGAGGCGCGTGCGAGGCCCAGCGCCGCATTCGCGGCTGCCGCCGCTCCTACAGAAACCGCCGCGCTTCCCACACCTTCATCGCGCCTTAACACACCGGTGAGACCATTCCGCATTGATCGAAAAGCGGTCCCACGATGCTGTACAACGCCGGACTCGCCGCAAAGCTGCGGCAGATACTCGACCGCGACAAGCTGCGGTTCGTCTTCCAGCCGATCGTCGACATTTCCCAATCGACCGTGCTGGGCTATGAGGCCTTGATGCGCGGGCCGGAAGAAACGGCGCTCGAACGGCCGGACGAACTGCTGCGCATCGCCAAGGCCTGTGGCCTCGGGTGTGCGCTGGAGGCGGCAGCGTGCAAGGGCGCGATCCAGGCGTTCGCAACCCTGCATCTGCCCGGCAAGCTGTTCCTCAATCTCAGCGCGTCGTCGATTGCCGCCTTCGGTCTCGAAGGCGGCGGCGACTTACTGCGTTGCGCGGTGGATTCAGGCCTGGCGCCTTCGCGGCTCATTCTCGAGCTGACCGAGCACGAGCGCGTGGAAGATGCCGACGCCCTGCGCGCAGCTTTCGCGGCGCTCGCCGGCCAAGGCGTGGGCCTGGCGCTGGACGATTTTGGCGACGGCCGATCGAGCCTGCGCCTGTGGGCCGAGCTCAAGCCGCAGATCGTCAAGCTCGACAAGTTCTTCGTCCGCGGCATCCATCTCGACAGTCGCAAGGTCCAGGTGGTGCGCGCCATCCTCGATCTGTCCACCGCCTTCGGCACCCCGCTGGTGGCCGAAGGGGTGGAAGTGGCGGAAGAACTCGCCGTGCTGCGTGACCTGGGCTGCCACTTCGGCCAGGGCTATCTGTTCGGAAGACCGTCACCCTGCCCGAATGCAGAGATCGGCGAGGCGGCAAGCGCCGTGCTCAGCTCATCGAAGATCTCGGTGCTACCGAACTCCTCGCCGCGCCCCGACATCGCCGACACCGTCGGTCGCCTCAAAGTGATCGCGCCGACGGTGTGTTCCACCGTGCCCAACGCCGATCTCATGCAGCTGTTCACGGACCATCCCCAGCTGCATGCGGTGGCGGTGGTCGACAAACACTATCCCGTGGGGCTGGTGAACCGGCGCAGCTTCGTCGACAAGTTCGCCCAGCCGTTTTCGCGCGAGCTCTACGGCCGCCGTCCATGCACCCTGTTCATGAACACGACCCCGCTGCGCGTCGAGGCAAGCGCGACGGTCGATGCGCTGATCCCGGTCCTGTCCGGCGATGACCAGCGCTACCTCTACGAAGGCTTCATCATCACCGAGGACGGCCGCTATGCGGGGCTGGCCACCGGCGAGAGCCTGGTGCGTGCGGTCACCGAACGGCGGATCGAAGCGGCCCGCCACGCCAACCCCCTCACCTTCCTGCCCGGCAACATTCCGATCACCGAACACATCCGCCGCCTGCTCGACTCCAAGGTCGTCTTTGCCGCGGCCTATTTCGACCTCAACAACTTCAAGCCCTACAACGACCTCTACGGCTACTGGCGGGGCGACGAGATGATCAAGCTCGCCGCGCAGGTGATCATGGCCAACGCCGATCTCGCGCAGGATTTCGTCGGCCACGTCGGCGGCGACGATTTCGTAGTGCTGTTCCAGAGCGAGGATTGGCGCAAGCGCTGCGAAGCAGCGGTGGAAAGCTTCAACCTGCGTGCCCGGGCCCTCTTCGATGGCGCGGAGCTAGCCAACAACGGCTTCGAGAGCGAGGATCGACGAGGCTTCAAGGCCTTCTTCCCGCTCACCACCATCGCCGCCGGCATCGTGCACATCACCGATGGACGGCTCATGAGCCCGGAAGACATCGCCTCGGCCGCCGCCGTGGCCAAGAAGGCCGCCAAGGAATCGGGCAGCGGCCTCTACGTCGGCAACCACCAGCGACTGCGAACGCTGATTACCGCGGCGGGCTGAGCTTGCGACCGAGCGCGCCTGATGCGCAACCTCCTGCCGGGCGCCCGAAACGATCGTGAATCAGATCGGCGTCGGACGATGACACTCAGCGAGCAGCTGATCGTACGCCGGCAGGCAGACGGTTTTCAGATCAAAGCGCCGGATAACCGTTTCGCGCGCCGCCAACCGCATGGCGTCGAACCGCCCAGGCGTGGCCAACACTTCACACACCTGAGTAGCCAGGGCGTTGGCGTCAAAAAAATCGACCAACATCCCGTTGCGGCCACTTTCGATCACGTCGCTCACCGGCCCGGTATTCGACCCCACCACCATGGCACCAGCACTCATCGCCTCGAGCATCGACCAGGACAACACGAACGGATAGGTCAGGTACACATGGCAGCGCGTGATTTGCATCAGGCTCAGAAACACCTGATACGAGACCTGGCCCATGAAAAACACCCGATTGGGGTCCAGGCCCCCAGCAACCTCCTTCAGATAGCGCATGCGGTAACTCTCGCCCTCTGGCCGCACACCGTAGCTCACGCCATCGCCGCCCACGATGAACACCTTGACCTTGGGGCGACGCCGCATGATTTCAGGCAACGCGCGCATGAAGACATGGTAACCACGGACCGGCTCGAGATTGCGCGACACAAACGTCAACACCTCGTCGCCCGGACGAACGCTTGCACCACGATCGGGCATGCTGATCTCGGCCTGGGGGTTCGGCGCGCAGACAGCGGTGTCGAT
>JAKLLJ010000352.1 GCA_023150215.1 Thauera sp.
GGAGCTCGCCGCCACCGCCGAGGAGCTCGGCGGACAGGCCGGGCAGTTGCAGGAGCTGATGGGCTTCTTCAACCTCGCCAGCGGCGGCGCCGCGCCTTCCCGCGCCGCGGGCAGCGCACGCAAGGCCGGCGCAGCGGCAAGCGCGGATTCGATGTCGCGAGCCAAGCCGGCGCGTCCGCCGGCACGGGTGACGATCGGCAAGCCGGTCAGCTTCAGCGAAAGCGACTTCGAGAAATTCTGAGCACACGCCAAGTAGCAGGAGCCAGGCCATGAGCCAGAGCCTTACACCCAGCAAGAAGAACCTCGCCGTCAGCGTGGACAACAGCCCGCAGCAGTACCTGACCTTCAGCCTCGGCGGCGAGGTGTTCGCGCTCGGCATCCTCAACGTCAAGGAAATCATCGAGTTCGGCAACATCACCGAGATCCCGATGATGCCGGCCTTCATCCGCGGCGTGATCAACCTGCGCGGCGCCGTGGTTCCGGTCATCGACCTGTCGGCCCGCTTCGGCGGCGCCGCGTCCACGGTGTCGCGGCGCACCTGCATCGTCATCGTCGAACTCGGTGAAGGTGAGGAGCGCCAGGACCTGGGGGTGATCGTCGATGCGGTCAATGAGGTACTCGAGATTCCGCGCGCCGACATCGAGCCCCCACCCAGCTTCGGGGCGAAGATCCGCGCCGACTTCATCCTGGGCATGGGCAAGGTCGAAGGGCGCTTCGTCATCATCCTCAACGTCGATCGTGTCCTGTCGACCGAGGAGATCACCATGCTGGCCAGCATGAGTGGCGGCGGCAACGAAGAAGAGTAAGCACCACCGGATGGCGGTGTGCTCCGCTCCGTCGCCCACCCTCTACCCGGAAACCCCGAGATGAACACTCAGTCCTACGGCTGGCGCTCGATCCGCTTGCGCCTGTTCTTTCTGTTCGCGATCGTGATTGCCGCGGTCCTGTTCTACGCAGTGAGCGACGTCGCCACGCAGTGGAACGCCCGTGCCGCCATGGAGCGCGGCGCACAGTACAGCCAGCTGTCGGTGCAGATCAACGACGTGGTGCATCAACTGCAAAAGGAGCGTGGCCTGGCTGCCGGTTTTGTCGGCTCGCGCGGCGCCCGCTTCCGCAACGAGCTCGGCCCCCAGCAACAGGACACCGACCAGGCGCGCGGCACCCTCGATGCCTGGCTCGCGGGCGCGGACCGCGAGCGCCTGGGCACGAGTATCCAGAAGGCGCTCGCCGACGCCCAGGCGCGCCTTGCCGAACTGCAAGCCACCCGCGGGCGCATCGGCGCACTGAACATCACCGGACCGGAAGTCTTCACTTACTACACCGGCACCATCGAACGCCTGGTCACGGTGATCGACATCGCCACCTCGGCCGCCGACGAGATCACCCTGTCACGCGGCATGAACGCCTACCTGATGTTCGTGCGCGCGAAGGAAGAGGCGGGACGCGAGCGCGCCTCGGTCAACGGCCTGTTCTCGGCCGACACCGCAGCCGATGTCGCGCTGCATCGCCGCATCATCACCATCCTCACCGCACAGGACACCTACCTCGCCGGTTTCCGCGCGATGGCACCGCGCGCCTGGATCGACGGCCTGCAGACCGTGCTGGACAGCGAGGATGGCCGCGAGACCGCACGCCTGCGCGGGATCGCGCTCGAGCGCATGGCGCTGGGCAGCTTTGCGGTCGAGCCAGCGAAATGGTTCACGACCATCACGCGCAAGATCGACCTGCTGAAGGTCGAGGAAGACCGCTTCGCCGCCGAGCTGCTCGACCGCGCCCACCAGCTTAGCGAGGACGCGTCGGCCCGCTTCGCGCTGTCGACTGCGATGACGCTCACCGTGCTGATCGCCGCCCTGTTGTTCGGCCTGCAGGTCACCGCGCTGCTGCGCGGCCTGCACGGCAACGCCGAGGCGGCGCACCGCATCGCGCTCGGCAAGCTCGACGAGAAGATCGAGCTCACCCACGCCAACGAACTCGGCGAAATCGAGCGTGCGCTGGCCGAGGTACAGTCCAACCTGCACGCGATGATCGACGACGCAAGCATGCTGTCGAGCGCCGCGGTGCAAGGCCGGCTCGCCACCCGCGCCGACGCCAGCCGCCACCCGGGCGACTACGCGCGCATCGTCGAGGGCGTCAATGCCACCCTGGACGCGGTGATCGGGCCGCTCAACGTTGCCGCCGACTATGTCGACCGGATCTCGAAGGGCGACATCCCGCCGCCGATCACCGATCCGTACAACGGCGACTTCAACACCATCAAGCACAACCTCAACACCTGCATCGAGGCGCTCTCCGGCCTGATCGCACAGATGCGCCACATGTCCACGCAGCACGACCTCGGCGACATCGACGTGCGCATCGACGATCGCCGCTTCGCCGGCGCCTACGCGACCATGGCCGCGGGGGTGAACGACATGGTCTTCGGCCACATCGCGGTCAAGAAGAAGGCGATGGCCTGCTTCCAGGAGTTCGGCCGCGGCAACATGGACGCGGCGATCGAGCAGTTTCCGGGCAAGAAGCGCTTCATCAACGACACCATCGAGCAAGTCCGCACCAATCTCAAGAACGTCACCGGCGATACGTTGACCCTGGCGCAGGCCGCCGAACGCGGCGAGTTGGACACGCGGGCCGACGAGCAGAGGTATGCCGGAGCGTGGCAGCAA
>JAKLLJ010000353.1 GCA_023150215.1 Thauera sp.
GGTCGAGCGCGCCCCACTCTCACTACGGCACCAAGCCGTACCGGGATGAGCCGACCCACTGAGCGCACATCGACACCCCTGCTCCCCTGCCCGAAGCACGCGGTAGGGGACGCACTTTCGTCTTCCAGGAGGCAAGCCGCCATGATGATCACGTTCAAATCCCGTGCAGCCAGTGATGTGCTGTTTTTCGAGAACGCCGCGAAGGAATTCCTGCGCTGCATCGGCAAGGACATGACGGCAGCCACCGGGATCATCACGGTGGAGCAACTTCCGGCCGCCATCGACAGCGTCAGGAAGGCGATTGCGACCGACAAGACCGAGGCCCGCCCGGCGGGCGACAAGGCCGGCGACGAAGGGACGGATGAGGGTGCGACCGACGCAGCCGACGAACACGTCAGCCTCAGCCAGCGCGCACAGCCGATGCTCGAGCTTCTCGAGCGCTCACGCGCTGAGGGGGTGCCCGTCGTGTGGGGGGTTTAGCGGGCACCGGCGCGTGCATGTCACCCAAGGGTGGCACCCAGGACGAAACCCCGCGCGCCCGTCGCGCGAAAGAACCGAGGAGACCTCGATGAGCGAGCCCTTGACAGCTACCGGCGGCGAGAACCGCATCCTCGCCGCGCTTCCGGTGAACGAGCGGGCGCGCCTGATGGACGATCTCGAACGAGTCACCCTGCCGCTCGGTCATGTGCTCTACGAACCCGGAGACGCATTGGGCTTCGTGGTCTTCCCCACCTCCTGCATCGTGTCGCTGGTGTTCACCACCGAGGACGGCTCCACCGCGGAGCTGGCCATGACCGGCAAGGACGGCCTCGTCGGCATCCCGCTGGTGCTCGGCGGCGCCACCTCCACGCACAAGGCGGTGGTCCAGTGCGCCGGCACGGCGTGGCGGCTGCGCGCCGAAGTGATGAGCTGGGAGCTTGCGCAGCACGGCCACCTGCAGCGCCTGGCGCTGGGCTACACCCAGGCGCTGATGACGCAGATGGCGCAGAGCGTGGTGTGCAATCGACATCACGCGGTGGATCAGCAGCTGTGCCGCTGGCTGCTGCTGAGCCTGGACCAGTTGCCCGGCAATCAGCTGAACATGACGCAGGAACTGATCGCCAACATGCTCGGCGTGCGCCGCGAGGCGGTCACCGAGGCCGCCGGTAAGCTGCAGGCCGCCGGGCTCATCCAGTATCGCCGCGGGCAGATCACGGTCATCGACCGCGCCGGCCTCGAAGCGCGCGCGTGCGAGTGCTACAGCGTCGTCAGCGCAGAGTACGAGCGCCTGTTCCACCTGCCGCAGGCGATCCTGCCCGGCGACCGCGCGCGGCCCAATCCGGCTACCCTGCGCAAGCGGGCCGAAGCACGACTGGAAAGGGACCATGCCGACCGCCTCGCGGACGCGAACGCGGAGGCGGACGCCGCATGGCAGCAAGCACGGCTGGTGCACGAACTCGAGGTTCACCAGATCGAGCTCGAAATGAGCAACGAGGCCTTGCGCCAGGCCTATGACGAGGCCGATGCCCTGCACCACAAGTACGCCGACCTCTACGACTTCGCACCGATTCCCTACTTCACCCTAGATGCGCTCGGTGTCATCGTCCAGTTCAACCTGGCGGGCGCGATCCTGCTCGACATCCAGCGCTCGCAGACGCGGCCTCACCGCTTCGCCGCGTTCGTGAAGCCCGAGTTCCTGCGCGTTTTCAATCACTTTCTCGCGCAAAAGCTGCGCGGCAAGTGCAGGCGGAGCTGCGAGCTCGTGCTGCTCGCCAACGCCCACCGCCCGGAACGCGCGGTCCGCATCCAGGCCGTGACCGACGAGGGCGGTCACGAGTGCCAGATGGCGGTGATCGACATCGCGGCGAGCAGCCAATCGGTGCATCATGACCGCCGCCACAGCGATCCCGAACATCAGCTAGTCGATGACCACTCAGCCCAGACGTCCGCGCAATAGCCCGCGCGCCAAGGTGCCGCCCTCACTTGCCACCACGGCTGCCACCGCCACCACACCCGCTGCCGAGCCCCGCGATCCTGAGTCCGCGGCGCCCTGTCCGATCGTGGGCATCGGCGCATCGGCGGGCGGACTCGAGGCCCTGGAGCAGTTCCTGGGCAGCGTGCCGGCCAGCTCGGGCCTCGCCTACGTGGTCGTCCAGCATCTGGACCCCACCTACAAGGGCATGATCGTGGAGTTGCTCCAGCGCGCCACCGCCATCCCGGTCACCCAGGTCGCGGACGGCACGAAGGTCGAGCCCGACCATGTGTATGTGATCCCGCCCAACCGCGACCTGTCGATCCTGCATGGCGCGCTCTACCTGCTCGAGCCGGCCGCCCCGCGCGGCCTGCGCCTGCCGATCGACTTCTTCTTCCGTGCGCTCGCCGATGACCAGCAGGCCGGCGCGATCGGCGTGATCCTGTCGGGCATGGGCTCGGACGGCATGCTGGGCCTGCGCGCAATCAAGGAAAAGGCCGGGGCGGTGTTCGTCCAGACCCCGGCCTCGGCCAAGTTCGACGGCATGCCGCGCAGCGCGGTCGATGACGGCCAGGCCGACGTGGTGGCCCACGCGGCGGAATTGCCCGGGCGGATCCTCGACTATCTCAAGCACCTGCCGAAGCTCGACACGCCGAGTCAGCCCCCGTCGAGCGACGCCAACCAGAGCGGCCTGGAAAAGGTCC
>JAKLLJ010000354.1 GCA_023150215.1 Thauera sp.
GAAGGGCGGGGGGTGAGCGGCCCGGTGGCCGGCCCCATCCGGTCGATGTCTTGAATCACCTCTTGCAGGAATGCCGATGAGTCATGGATACGTGGTGGGTCACATCACCGTGAAGGATGCGGACAAGTGGGCGGAATACCGCAGCAAGGTGCCTGGAACCCTGGCCCCATGGGGCGCGGAGCTCCTGCTTCGGGGCCGTCGGGTGGCGAGCTTTTCCGGTGACAGCCCGCATGCGGACGTCGTGGTGATCCGCTTCCCGAGTGCGGCGGCGGCGAGCGACTGGTTCGCCTCGCCGGCTTATCAGGCCCTGATCCCGCTCCGCGAGCAGGCGGCCGACGTCCTGCTGCTGTCTTACGAGGGCTAGCGACAGGCGCTCTGCCGTGCCGCGTCCATCGCGACAGGGTCGATGTTTCCGGTATCCTCCCCGCCGATGTCAGCTTTCTCTGCCACCTTCTCCGACGCCTTCACGCTGCTTGCGAGCTTCGACCACACCGTGGCGCAGATCGTCGCCCTGTCGCTGCAGGTCAGCGGCGCGGCGGTGGCGCTCGGCACGCTGATCGGGCTGCCGCTCGGGGCCTGCATCGCGGTGGGGCGCTTCCCGGGCAAGAGCACGCTGTCGGTGCTGATCAACGGCATGATGGGCCTGCCCTCGGTGGTGGTGGGGGTGGTGGTGTACCTGTTCCTGTCGCGCTCGGGGCCCTTCGGCGGGCTCGGCATGCTCTATTCGCCGGCGGCCATGGTGGTGGCGCAGACCCTGCTGGTGGTGCCGCTGATGGCGGCGATCACTCGCCAGGTGGTGGAGGACGTGTGGGCGCGCTACGCGGAAGAGCTGCAGGTGATGCGCTTTTCGTGGTGGGACAGCGTCACCACCTTGCTCCACGATTGCCGGCACTCCTTGCTGGTGGCGGTGCTTGCCGGCCTCGGGCGGGCGATGAGCGAGGTCGGCGCGGTGATGATCGTGGGCGGCAACATCGACGGCGCCACCCGGGTGATGACCACTGCGATCGCGCTCGAGACCAGCAAGGGCGACCTGCCGCTGGCGATTGCGCTCGGCGTGGTGCTGATCGTGATCATCCTCGCGCTCAATGCGCTCGCCTATGCGCTGCGGCACTGGGCGATGCGGCGCTTCGGCTGAGGGTGGCGATGGTCATTCTTCCGCTGCGCATCCGTGACCTGCGTTATCGCCCCAACGGCCGCGAGGTCCTTGCCGGCGTGGATCTGGAGCTGAGCGAGGACGGCATCACCCTGGTGCTGGGTCCCAACGGCGCCGGCAAGAGCGTGCTGCTGCGCACGATCTGCGGGCTGATCGAGCCGACTTCGGGGAGCATGGCCTGGGGCAGCGCTGGTGGCGCGCGGCCGCAGCAAGGCGTGATGATGGTGTTCCAGCATCCGATGATGTTGCGCATGGCGGTGCTCGACAATGTCGCCCTCGGGCTGAAGCCGCTCGGCGTGGCGGCGGCGGAGCGGCGCCGGCGCGGCCTGGAAATGCTCGCGCGCGTCGGCCTCGCCGACCGCGCCGGCGACAGCGCGCGCCAGCTCTCCGGCGGCGAGCAGCAGCGCCTTGCGCTCGCGCGCGCCTGGCTCACCAAGCCGCGCCTGCTGCTGCTCGACGAACCCACCGCCAGCCTGGACCCGTCGGCTAGCGCTGCCGTCGAGCGCATCATCCGTGAGATCCGCACCGACGGCACGCGCATCCTGATGGTCACCCACAACCTCGGCCAGGCCACTCGCCTGGGCGACGACATCGTCTTCATGGCGGGGGGCCGGGTGTGCGAGCACACCCCGGTGCGCGCCTTCTTCGCCCGTCCGCGTTCGGATGAGGCGCGGCTGTTCATCCAGGGGGAGCTGCCATGGCGCATGAGGCTGTAAGCCCGCGTCGCGAGGGGCGACATCGCATGCCGCTGGCGGCGCGGGTGCCATTCGCGCTCGCAGCGCTGTGCCTGGTGCCGGCGCTGCTTTGCTTCGCCGGCTACGGTGCCTTGCTGCATCCGGCGCTTGCCGACCCGATGGCGGGGCTCGCCTTTTTTGTCTCGGCGATCGCGCTCGCCGGCAGCGGTGCCTTCCCGCTGGTCTTCGCGCGCCTCGCGCGGCGCGATGCAGACGCGAAGCCGCCGCCGGGCGCTTGAGGCGCGCCTTGCGCCTGACGCCTCTCGCCTTGCTGCCGAGCCCTCAGGCCCGCCAGTGCCCCGACTTGCCGCCGAGCTTCTCCATCAGCTGGATGCCTTCCATGCGCATGCCGCGATCGACCGCCTTGACCATGTCGTAGATGGTGAGCAGGCCGACGTTGACTGCCGTCAGCGCCTCCATCTCGACGCCGGTGCGGCCGACGGTTTCGGCGGTGACGGTACAGTGGATGGCGTGTTCGGCTTCGTCCAGTTCGAACTCGACCGCGACGCGGGTGAGCGGAATCGGATGGCAGAGCGGGATCAGTTCGCTGGTGCGCTTGGAGGCCTGGATCGCGGCGATGCGGGCGATGCCGATCACGTCGCCCTTCTTCGCACTACCCGCTTTCACCATTTCGAAGGTGGCGGGCAGCATGTGGATGCGACCAGTGGCGACGGCGACGCGGCGGGTTTCGGCCTTGGCGCCGACGTCGACCATGTGGGCCTGGCCGTCGGCGTTGAAATGGGTC
>JAKLLJ010000355.1 GCA_023150215.1 Thauera sp.
ACATGCCCTTCCGCTCACGCCCGATGGTGCGCCCGGGCGAGGCGCTGCACGACATGACGATCGCCTTCGTGATCGACGACGACGCCGTGATCCGCGATGTGGGCACTCGCATGCGCGCCGTGCCCTGGGGCGCCTGCCCCGAGAGCCTGGCCGCCTACCGTCGCCTGATCGGGCTGCAGATCGGTGCGGGCTTCATGCGCGCGGTGCGCGAGCGCGTGGGCGGCATCGAGGGCTGCACCCACCTGACCGACCTGATCGTGCAGATCGGCAACACCTACACTCAGGCGAGCTGGCCGAGGCTGATCGCGCGCCAGTTCGCCGCCGAGCCGGATCCGCGCAAATGGACCGACCACCGCGCAGTCGGTTTCGTCGGTGCTTGCAAGGCTTGGCGCGCAGATGGGCCGACGGTGCGTCAGGAATATCCGGAGCTGGCGGAAGACGCCGCCCGGGCATCGGACGACGGCCCACCGCCGGGCTCACGATGAAGCTGCTGGCAGCGCCGCAAGGCCGCAACGACAGCGTGCGGTCTCGCGACCTCGTTGCGCCAGCGCTCAGCCCGCCAGCGCGCGCCCGATCACCAGCTTCTGGATGTCGCTCGCGCCTTCGTAGATCTGGCACACCCGCACGTCACGGTAGATGCGCTCGACCGGGAAGTCGGTGACGTAGCCGTAGCCGCCATGCACCTGGATGGCGTCGGAGCACACGCGCTCGGCCATCTCGGAGGCGAACAGCTTGGCCATCGAGGCCTCCTTGAGGCAGGGGCGGCCGGCGTCCTTGAGGCTGGCGGCGTGCCACACGAGCTGACGCGCGGCCTCGAGCTGGGTCGCCATGTCGGCAAGGCGGAAGTTGACCGCCTGGTGCTCGAAGATCGGCTTGCCGAAGCTCTCGCGCTCCTGTGCGTACTTGACCGCGGCTTCCAGCGCAGCGCGCGCCATGCCCAGGCACTGCGCGGCGATGCCGATGCGGCCGGCCTCGAGGTTGGAGAGCGCGATCCTGTAGCCCTCGCCTTCCGCGCCGATGACCGAGTCGGCCGGAATGCGGCAGTTCTCGAACAGGATCTGCGTGGTGTCGGAGGCCTTCTGGCCCATCTTCTCCTCGATGCGGCCGACCTGGTAGCCGGGCGCGCTCGCCGGCACCAGAAAGCAGGTGATGCCCTTCTTGCCGGCGGCCTTGTCGGTGACCGCGAACACGATGGCGACGTCGGCGTACTTTCCGGTGGTGATGAACTGCTTGACGCCGTTCACGACCCACTCGTTGCCGTCGCGGACGGCGAAAGTGCGGATCGCGGACGCGTCGGAGCCCACATGCGGCTCGGTCAGGCAGAAGCAGCCGAGCTTCTCACCGCGCGCGAGCGGCTTCAACCAGGCTTCCTTCTGCGCGTCGCTGCCGAAACGGTTGAGGATGCCGCAGGGCAGGGAGTTCTGCACGCTGACGATGGTCGAGGTGGCACCGTCGCCGGCGGCGATTTCTTCCAGCGTGAGCACCAGGCTCATGTAGTCCATGCCGGCGCCGCCCCATTCCTCGGGCACCACCATGCCGAGCGCGCCGAGTTCGGCGAGTTCGTCGAGCGCTGCGCGCGGGAAGGTGTGGTTGCGGTCCCATTCGGCGGCAAAGGGGGCTAGGCGCTCCTGCGCAAAGCTGCGCATCGAGTCGCGAATGAGTTCCTGTTCCTGGGTAAGAATCATGGTCTGTTTCCTGGGTGTCTTGTCGATTGGCCGGTGCAGGCCGGATCGCGGCTTGCGCCGCGCCTGCACGACACCAGCCGCATCCGTTCTCGTCAGCCGCCGCAGGCCACCGAGGAATCGACCTCGATCGCCATCGCCGTGGCCTCACCGCCGCCGATGCACAGGCTGGCGACACCGCGCTTGAGGCCGCGCTTGCGCAACGCTCCGATCAGGGTGACCAGGATGCGGGCGCCGGAAGCGCCGATCGGGTGGCCGAGCGCGCACGCGCCGCCATTGACGTTGACCTTGTCGTGCGGCAGCTTCATCTCGTGCATCGCGGCCATGGTGACGACCGCGAAGGCTTCGTTGATCTCCCACAGGTCGACCTGCTCGGTGGTCCAGCCGGCCTTGGCCAGCACCTTCTGCATCGCACCCACCGGCGCGGTGGTAAACAACGCCGGCTCCTGCGCGTGGGTGGCGTGGCCGACGATGGTGGCGACGGCCTTGAGACCGAGCCGGTCGGCGGTCGACTTGCGCATCAGCACGAGCGCGGCGGCGCCGTCGGAGATCGAGCTCGAGTTGGCCGGCGTGACGGTGCCATCCTTGCGGAATGCAGGCTTGAGGGCAGCAATCTTGTCGATCTGCGCCTTCAGCGGCTGCTCGTCCTTGGCAACGACGACATCGCCCTTGCGGCCCGACACGGTCACCGGCACCACTTCCCAGCTGAAGTCGCCGTTGTTGATCGCAGCCTGCGCGCGCGTGGTCGACGCGATCGCGAAGTCATCCTGCGCCTGGCGGGTGAAGTCGAAGTGGCTCGCGCAGTCCTCGGCGAAGGTCCCCATCAGGCGCCCCCTGTTCTCCTTCGAGTAGCTGTCTTCCAGGCCGTCGAGGAACATGTGGTCCATCATCTG
>JAKLLJ010000356.1 GCA_023150215.1 Thauera sp.
TGCTCTACGGCATGTCGATGGTTTATGGTGCCACCGGCACGCTGGAGTTCTCCGGGGTCGCACAGTCGCTGTACAACCAGACTGCGAACCAGACGGTGTTGATGTTCGGCGTTGTATTCCTGGTCGCCGGAATCTGTTTCAAGCTCGGCGTGGTGCCCTTTCACATGTGGGTGCCGGACGTCTATCAGGGTGCGCCCACCGCGGTCACGCTCGTGATCGCCACCGCGCCGAAATTGGCCGCTTTTGCGATGGCGGTGCGGCTGCTGATCTGGGGGCTGTTCGACATCGCCGAAGAGTGGCAGATGATGCTGATGCTGGTTGCCGCGGCTTCGATCGTGCTCGGCAACCTCGCGGCGATCGCGCAGCAGAACATCAAGCGCATGCTGGCCTACTCGGGCATCTCGCACATGGGCTTCATGCTGCTCGGCCTGCTCTCGGGCGTGGTCGAGGGGGACCGTCACTTCGCGCTCAACGCCTACAGTTCGGCGATGTTTTACGCGATCTCCTACGTGATCATGAGCCTCGCCTCGTTCGGCATGCTGATCCTTTTGTCGCGGGCCGGATTCGAGGCCGAGAACATCGATGACTTCAAGGGACTCAACAAGCGCAGTCCATGGTATGCACTGATGATGCTGTTCGTGATGTTCTCGATGGCTGGCGTGCCCTTCTTCATCGGCTTCTTCGCCAAGCTTTCGGTGCTGCAGGCGGTGGTTGCCGCGGGTTATTTTTGGTTGGCAGTGCTGGCGGTCGTGATGTCGGTGATCGGCGCCTTCTACTACCTGCGCGTGGTCAAGGTGATGTATTTCGACGAGCCGATCGATGCCTCGCCGATTCACGCTGCGCCCGAGCTGCGGGTGATGCTGTCGGCGAACGGCCTAGCCATCGCTGCGCTCGGCCTGGCGCCGCAGACGCTGATGTCCTTGTGCGCGTTCGCGCTGCTACGGTCGCTCTGAGCGGGCGGTGAGTCCGGAGACTCAGCCTCATCTTCTGTTGGCCATCGTGTTCACGATGGCCAACTTGCCTTTTGTATTCGACCGCATTTTGTTCGTGCGCAGGCCTGCGCCGGGTCAGCACAAGGGCCTTGGCTGGCGCCTTTTCGAACTCGTTCTCCTGTATTTCGTCGCTGGGGCACTCGCCGCAGTGCTCGAGGTGCGCTTGCACGGCAGCGTATATCCTCAGGGCTGGGCGTTCTACGCCACCACCTTCTGCCTGTTCGTGGTTTTCGCATTCCCGGGCTTCATTCTTTCCCACTTGTGGCGTGCGCCCGTGCGAGGCGCAGGCGTGACGGCATGAGCTCGACCAGCGACCCGCTGCACGAAGAACGCGTGCACAGCCAACAAGTGTTCGACGGCGTCCTGCTGAAGGTATGGCGGGACCTCGCGCGTCTCCCCGACGGAAAGCGCAGTGTGCGGGAGTATGTCCGCCATCCCGGTGCTGTGGTCGTGGTGGCGATCGACGGCAATGGCGCGCTGGTGTTCGAGCGCCAGTTCCGCTATCCGCTGCAGCGCGCTTTTCTGGAACTGCCGGCGGGCAAGATCGATCCGGGCGAGGACATCCTCGCCTGTGCGCAGCGTGAGCTGCGCGAAGAGACGGGGCATGTCGCCGCAGTATGGCGTCACGTCGGGGTCATGCATCCTTGCATCGGCTATTCTGACGAGCGCATCGAGGTATTCTTCGCCCGCGAGCTCACACGCGTCGAGAGAGCGCTCGACGACGGCGAGTTCCTCGAAGTGCTTACGCTCACGCCGGCCGAGGTGGAGCGCGACATCCGTGCGGGCGTCATCACCGACGCGAAGACGATCACCGCTTACTACCTGTCCCTGCCATTCATCAATTCTTCCATCGGCAGGTGACGCGGCTTCAGTCGTGATCGGGGAGCGCACGCCGGAAGGGTGTGCGTTCGGCCAGATCGTCCAGATAGAGGTCGGTCCCGCGGCGCTCACGCACGAGGTAGTCGTCGATCGCCGAAGCGAAGCGTGAATCGGCGATCCAGTGCGCTGACCAGGTGCGTTTTGGAAGCAGGCCGCGTGACAGCTTGTGTTCCCCCTGGGCGCCGCCCTCGAAGCGCTGCAGACCGTTGGCAAGGCAGTATTCGATCGCCTGGTAGTAGCAGAGTTCGAAATGGACGAAGGGCAGGTCCTCGAGCGCACCCCAGTAGCGTCCGTATAGTGTCGTTCCGTCGCACAGGAAGAAGGCGGCCGCGAGCGCCTCGCGGTCGCGTCTCGCCACCAGAAGGCGGACCGCATCGGGCATGCGCCGCGCAAGCCGCTGAAAGAATTCTGCGCTCAGGTAAGGAGTCGAGCGATGCAGCGCGTAGGTCGTGGCGTAGCAGCGATGAAAGAAATTCCAGTCCTGCGTGCTTGCCGAGTGGCCGTCGAGCCACTGGAGCGCAAGGTTCTGTTCGCCAGCGCGGCGTCGTTCCTGACGGATCTTCTTCCGCTTCGGCTGGCTCAGGCTGCTCAGGAATGCGTCGAAGTTGGACCACGCCGTGGCGGACAGGAGCGGCTCCGTGCCGCCGGGACGCGAACTCCCGTCGGCACGGGATGGCGCGGAGCGG
>JAKLLJ010000357.1 GCA_023150215.1 Thauera sp.
GACTTGTCGATCTTCTTGACCGTGCCCTCGGCCAGCTTGGCGTCGGCTTCGGCCGAGGCACTCGCCCCGCCGTGATGGGCGGCGTGATCGGCCTGCGCGAACGCCACCGGGGCCGTACCCCCCAGCAGGGCCAGGAGTGCAGCGGTGATGAGGGGCTTCTTCATGTTGGGCTTCTCCAAGGGTTGGGATTCTGTGTGAATTCGAAAGTCAGCACGATTATGCAAAGCGCTCACCGACAGGACGCTGACGCACGGATTACATTTCTGTAATCCGGGGTGCGATGGCGGCCCACGCGGCAAAATTGGCGGGACACCAAACCCGATGTACGGGAGTACGAGCATGAAGATCCTGATCGTCGAAGACGAGGTAAAGACTGGTGACTACCTGCGCCAGGGGCTGACCGAGGCCGGCTTCGTGGTCGACCTGGCGCGCGATGGGCTCGACGGGCTTCACCTCGCCCTCAATGCCGAGTACGACCTCATCGTCCTCGACGTGATGCTGCCCTCGCTCGATGGCTGGGGCATCCTGCAGACGCTGCGCCGCAACAACCGGGCGATGCCGGTGCTGTTCCTGACCGCACGCGACCAGGTCGAGGACCGCGTCCGCGGCCTTGAGCTGGGTGCCGACGACTACCTGGTCAAGCCCTTCGCCTTCGCCGAACTGCTCGCACGCGTGCGCACCTTGCTGCGACGCGGACGCAGCCATGAGCCCGAAGCCCTGCGCTCGGCGAATCTCGAGCTGGACCTGCTGCGCCGCCGGGTCACCCGCTGTGGGCAGCGCATCGACCTCACCGCCAAGGAGTTCGCCCTGCTCGAGCTGCTGCTGCGTCGCAAGGGCGAGGTGCTGCCGCGCTCACTGATCGCGTCGCAGGTGTGGGACATGAACTTCGACAGCGACACCAACGTGATCGAGGTCGCGGTGCGCCGGCTGCGGGCGAAGGTCGACGACCCCTTCGAGCCCAAGCTGATCCGCACCGTGCGCGGCATGGGTTACGTGCTCGAGGCGATGGAGCCGGCCTGAGGATGATCCGCATTGCCTCGCTGACCGCCCGCCTGGCCGCCCTCTTCGCCGCGCTGACCGCGTGCCTGCTCGTGCTGGCGGCCGTGCTGTTCGGTCGCATGCTGGACGCACATTTCCAGGAGCTGGACGCGCACGAGCTGCACGGCAAGCTCACGCTCATCCGCAACGCCCTGCAGGTCGGCAGTGTGCAGCCGGTGCCGTCGGGACGCTTCGAGGTGCTGGACCGGTCCTTCGTCGGACACGAGAGCGTGGGCGTGCTGCTGCGCGCGGTCGACGGGCGCGTGCTGCATGTGATCCATCCCGAACATTTCACCCCCGCGCAACGGGAGGGTGCGCGGCTGGCGGAGGCTGCAGCAGAGTGGACGGTCGATGGGCATCCGCATCGTGGCCTGGAAGCACGGATCGAGTTGCCCGTGAACGGCGCCAACGACGCGCCAATCGACGTGCTGGTCGCGCTCGACCTCTCGCATCACGCCCATTTCCTCGCCTCGGTGAGGAACGCCACTTGGGCAGGCGTGGCGGTGGCGGCGCTGGTGGCGGCGCTGTTTGGCTGGTTTGCCGCCCACCGCGGGCTCGCGCCCCTGCGTCGGGTCACCGACACCGCGCGCAGGCTGTCGGCACGCCAGCTCGACGAGCGCCTCGCCGCAGACGATGCGCCGCTCGAGGTGCGCGACCACGTCGACGCCTTCAACGGCATGCTCGCCCGCCTGGAAGGCGCATTTCAGCGTCTCGCCGACTATTCGGCCGACATCGCCCACGAGCTGCGCACGCCGATCTCGAACCTGATGACCCAGACCCAGGTGGCGCTGTCGCGGCCGCGCACGATCGACGAATACCAGGACATCCTGGCCTCCAACCTCGAGGAATACGAGCGCATCGCGCGCATGGTCAGCGACATGCTGTTCCTCGCCAAGGCCGAGGAAGACACCCTCGCCAATGCGGGCGAATCGATCGACCTGGCGCGCGAGGCGGATGCGCTGATCGACTTCTACGAGGCGCTGGCCGATGAGCACCGAGTGCGCATCGTGCGCCAGGGCCGGGCGAGCGTTCACGGTGACCGGCTGATGCTGCGGCGCGCGCTGTCGAACCTGATCTCGAACGCGCTGCGGCACACCCCGGCGGGCGGCGAGATCACGATCGCCATCGATACGGATGCCAGCGGCGTCCACCTGGCCGTATGCAATGTCGGCGAGCCCATTCCCGCCGCGCAGCTCGAGCGCATCTTCGATCGCTTCCATCGCGGCAGCACCCGGCGCGAACGCCACGGCGAAGGCGCCGGGCTGGGACTGGCGATCACGCGCTCGATCGTACGCGCGCACGGGGGGGAGATCAGCGCACACTCTTCCGCGGGCGTCACGCGCTTCGCGATCACCCTGCCCGTGCTCCCCGAAGATGCACTGCGGACGAATCGACTCGGGTTCGCGGCTTCCGCCGCTCCTACACCCACCCGCCGCGACAACGATCCCCTGTAGGAGCGGCGGCAGCCGCGCCCCCCACCCCATCCCCCCCTGTAGGAGCGGCGGAAGCC
>JAKLLJ010000358.1:0-2284 GCA_023150215.1 Thauera sp.
TCGCGCTCGGCCTGCAGGCCGTCGGTGAGCAGCGACAGGTCGACCGCGCTCATGCCGCGCTTGGCCGAGGTCTTCTCGATGGCGTTGAGGGTGTCGGCGAGGATGGTCTTGGTGTCGAACAGCAGGCGGCCGATCAGGGTGCTCTTGCCGTCGTCGACGCTGCCGCAGGTGAGGAAGCGCAGCAGGCCGTTGTCGATCTCGGGGAGGTTTTCAAGGGCGGACATAGTGATGAATCCTTTGGAAGGTCAGGGGCGAGGAGTGAGGAGTCGGGGTCCGGGCAGCACGGCACACCGTGCCCCGTGGGGTTCAGAAGTAGCCTTCCTTTTTCCGCTGCTCCATCGACGCCTCCGAAGTCTGGTCATCCATCCGCGTCGCCCCACGCTCGGTGATCGTGGTGGTCGCCGTCTCGGCGAGGATCTTCTCCACCGTATCCGCATCCGACTCCACCGGTGCCGTGCACGTGATGTCGCCGACGGTGCGAAAACGCACCCGCACGTCCTCCACCACGTCGCCATCCCTCGCCGGCGTCAGTTCGGTCACCGGCTGCAGCAGCCCGCTCTTGCGCACCACGGGCCGCACATGCGCGAAGTAGATCGACGGCAGCTCCAGCTGTTCGCGCTGGATGTATTGCCACACGTCGAGTTCGGTCCAGTTGCTGATCGGGAAGGCGCGGATGTTCTCGCCCTTGTGGCTGCGCGCGTTGTACAGGTTCCACAGCTCGGGACGCTGGTTCTTCGGGTCCCACTGACCGAACTCGTCGCGGAAGCTCATGATCCGCTCCTTGGCGCGCGCCTTTTCCTCGTCACGGCGGGCCCCGCCGATGCAGGCGTCGAAGCCGAACTCCTCGATCGCCTCGAGCAGCGTCACCGACTGGTGCTTGTTGCGCGACTCGCCCGCGTGCTTCAGCACCACGGTGCCGCGCGCCATCGAATCTTCCACCGAGCGCACGATCAGGCGCTCGCCGAGCTCGGCGGCGCGCTTGTCGCGGAAGTCGGTGACCTCCTTGTAGTTGTGGCCGGTGTCGATGTGCATCAGCGGGAAGGGGAAGCGCCCCGGGCGGAAGGCCTTCTCGGCCAGGCGCAGCAGGCAGATCGAGTCCTTGCCGCCGGAGAACAGCAGCACCGGGTTGGCGCACTGGCCGGCGACTTCGCGCAGGATGTGGATGGCTTCGGCTTCGAGCCAGTCGAGGTGGGACAGTGTCTGTTTGGTCAGCGTGGACATGGGGCGATTACCGTTGCGGATGCTTGAGCGGATGGGTTCTGAAAGCGCGCAGTGCCGCCTTGAGGCCGGCGTGCAGCGCGCCGAGGCGATGCTGCAGGCTGCGGCGCACGGCGCCGATCGCCGGGCTGTGCGGTGACTGCGCGGGATGCTTGCCATTCATGATGTCAACCCTCCTTGGCGTGCAGGCCGCACTCCTTGGTCTCCGGGTTCTCCCACCACCAACGTCCGGCGCGCACGTCCTCGCCGACGGCGATCGCACGCGTGCAGGGGGCGCAGCCGATGCTGGGGTAGAACTGGTCGTGGAGTGCGTTGTAAGGGACCTCGTTGATTCGGATATAGGCCCACACCTCGGCTTCTGTCCACGCCGACAGCGGATTGAGCTTCTCCAGCCCGTTGGTGGCGTCGAATTCGCGCAGCGGCAGGCCGCTGCGGGTCACCGACTGCGCGGCGCGCAGCCCGGTGATCCAGGCCTTGCGGCCGGCGAGCGCGCGCCGCAGCGGCTCCATCTTGCGCACACCGCAGCAGGCTTTGCGCAGCTCGACCGAATCGTAGAAGGCATTGATGCCCTGGCTGCGCACATACTGCTCGACCGCACTGGCGTCGGGGAAGTAGATCTCGAGCTTGCTGCCATAGCGGCGCTCGACCTCGCCGATCAGGGTGTAGGTTTCGGCTGGCAGGCGGCCGGTGTCGAGCGAAAACACCGTGATCGGCAGGCTGTTGGACAGGATCAGGTCGGTCAGCACCATGTCTTCGGCGCCGAAGCTGTTGGCGAAGGCCAGTTCGCCCTGGCTGCCGAACTCGGCCACGGCCTCGCGCAGCAAGGCCAGTGCCGCGGCTGCGCGGGCGCCGACGGTGGCGCGCAGGGCATCGGTGAGCGCTGGCCGGGTGGCGGCGTTGACCGGTGCCGGGCGCAGAAGCGAGACGCTTGCGTTCATGCCTGCAGCTCCGGGCCGGCACCGCGTTCGACGCGGCGGAACAGCGGCAGCGGATCCTTCACCGAGCGCTGGTAGGGCTCGGTGAAGTCGTCGATGCTGGCCACCGCAGCCTCGAGCTGTTCGTCGGT
>JAKLLJ010000358.1:2294-2547 GCA_023150215.1 Thauera sp.
GCGCTCGGCCTGCGGCTGCAGGGCGTCGAAGCCGCAGCGCGTCATGTAGTTGAACTGGTCGCGCAGCACCTGGCCGATCGCGCGTAGCTCACCTTGGTATCCGCAGCGGGTGCGCAGCAGGGCGGCGGCGGAGTAGCTGCGACCGTCGGTGAACTTCGGGAAGTGCAGGCCGATCACCTGCAGCAGCGCGAGATCGTCGGCGAGTGCGACGACGTCCTCGCCGGCGGCCAGCCACACGCCCAGCTCACCGCTG
>JAKLLJ010000359.1 GCA_023150215.1 Thauera sp.
GGCGGCATCGCGACCGGCACCAGAGCGGGAACGTCGGCCGGCGCCGGGGCCTGCCGCGGCGGTGGGGGAGAGACCGCCGCGGGCTTCGCGACAGACTCGGCCAGCGCAGCGGGACGTGTCGCTGCGGGGGCCACCGCCGGCGATGTCGGCGCCACGCCAACCGGCCCGCGCAGCAGCTCGGGCGCGACCTGCAGGGCTGGCATGGTCTCGGCGAGACTCGCGCCCGACATGCAGAGCAGCAGCAGCGGAATCAGACGAATGCGCGTATTCGGAGCCATGCGGATCGAGCCTCTGCCGTCGTTCGCAATGTGCGTCTGCCCACCCGAACCACCGTGTTGATAAACTCGCGGATTCTACACGAACCCCCGCGGAGAACCGGTTTGCATCGCCTCGAACAACTCAGGACCTGGCTCGCCGCCACCTTGCCCGGCCAGCCCTTCGAACTCGCGCCGGCATCGGCCGACGCCAGCTTCCGGCGCTACTTCCGCGCCAGCTTCGCCGACGGCAGCCCCTCACGCGTCGTCATGGACGCCCCGCCCGAAAAGGAAGACGTGCGCCCCTGGCTGCACGTGGCCGGGGTCTTCCGCGCGGCCGGCGCCCACGTCCCCGAGGTGATCGCCCAGGACCTGGAGCAGGGCTTCCTGCTCCTCTCCGACCTCGGCTCGACGACCTACCTGCAGGCGCTGCGCCCGCCCGCGGACCAGGAGCCCGACCTGCACCGCGCTGCCCACCTCTACGCCGATGCGCTGGGTTCGCTCGTCGCCATCCAGGGTGCGAGCCGCCCCGGCGTGCTGCCCGAATACGACCGCGCGCTGCTGCTGCGCGAACTGCAGCTCTTCCCCGAGTGGTACATCGCCCGCCACAAGGGCGTCACCCTCACCGATGCCGAAGCCGCGATGCTCAACGCCGCATTCGAGCGCATCCTCGCGGTCAACCTCGCCGAACCGCAGGTCTTCGTGCATCGCGACTATCACTCGCGCAACCTGATGCTGCTCGAGCCTTCCGAGGGTCGCGGCGCCAACCCGGGCATCATCGACTTCCAGGACGCCGTCTACGGCCCGATCAGCTACGACCTGGCATCGCTGTTCAAGGACGCCTACATCCGCTGGGACGAGGACTTCATCCTGGACATGCTGATCCGCTACTGGGAAACCGCGAAGAAGCTCGGCCTGCCGGTGCGCGCGGAGTTCGCCGACTTCCACCGCGACTTCGAGTGGATGGGCGTGCAGCGCCACATCAAGGTGCTCGGCATCTTCGCCCGCCTGTGCCACCGCGACGGCAAGGACGGCTACCTCGCCGACATGCCGCTGGTCATGGACTACCTGCGCCGCGCCTGCAAGCGCTGGCGCGACCTCGGCCCGCTGCTCAAGCTGCTCGACCGCCTCGAACCCGAGGAAACGCAGGTCGGCTACACGTTCTGAGCATCCCATTCCCCCGCATGCGGCGGAAGGCGTTCGCAAAGAAAACAATGACTGCCAAAACGTCTTCGTTAGAGCCACGCCGCGGCAGCGGCACCGCTCTTCGCTCGACGGCCCACTCGACCGGACCCATCCCATGACCCGAGCGATGATCCTCGCCGCCGGCCGCGGCGAGCGCATGCGCCCCCTCACCGACCACACCCCGAAGCCCCTGCTGCCGGTCGGCGGCAAGCCGCTGATCGTGTGGCACATCGAGCGCCTGCGCGCCGCCGGCTTCAGCGAGCTCGTGATCAACCACGCCCACCTCGGCCACCGGCTGGAAGAGGCGCTCGGCGACGGCGCAGCCCTCGGCGTGCGCATCGCCTGGTCGCCCGAGGCCAGCGCACTGGAAACCGCCGGCGGCATCCGCCACGCGCTGCCGCTGCTCGGCGACGCCCCCTTCGTGGTCGTCAATGGCGACGTCTTCTGCGACGCCGACTTCGCTGCACTGCGCAACACCGCCCAAGGCCTGCGCACCGACGGCACCCTCGCCCACCTGCTGCTGGTGGACAACCCCGAGCACCACCCCGAAGGTGACTTCCGCCTCGACCCGGACGGCCGCATCCACGCCGACGGCCAGCCGCGCCTGACCTTCTCCGGCCTCGGCGCCTACCACCCCGCCCTGTTCTCCGCCCTCGCCGACCACGCCGCCGCCAAGCTCGCCCCCCTGCTGCGCATGGCGATGAACGCAGGCAAGGTCACCGGCCGGCGCCACAGCGGGCGCTGGATCGACGTCGGTACCCCGCAGCGCCTGGCGGAACTCGATCGGGCACTGCGGGACACGCAGGACTGAACCCGCTGCGGTGCGCGAGGCGCCCCAGTGCGATGGCTCGCCTGTAGGAGCGCCGGCAGGCGCGAACCCGGCGCGCCGGTCCCACCGAAGCTCGTCGTCCATCCTCCGCCCGGTCTCCCGTTCGCGCCTTCCGGCGCTCCTACATGCGACGGGGCGGGCGCGCCCACGCAGGCGGCGGGACGGGGCGGGCTGTCGAGAGCGGGAAGCCGAAGGCCGCGAACGTCTGCCCGACACACGCCTGCCCCGTCCCGCAGCCGGCCAGCGCGTACCGCGCCCCAGACACCACCCCGC
>JAKLLJ010000035.1 GCA_023150215.1 Thauera sp.
GTGCTCACCGCGCTCGGTGACGCTCATCTGATGAAGCGCGAGGTCGACAAGGCTCATGCGAGCTACCAGCAAGCGCTCGCCGCAAATGCCGATGAGCACGAGGCGAGCCTTGGCCTCGCACGGACCACCGCGATCAAGGGTGATCCCGCCAAGGCCGAGGAACTCGTGCGTGAGACGGTCAAGCGGGCACCCGACCTGGCCGGAGCGCGTGCCATGTTCGCCGAGGTCCTCATTGCCCGGGGCGATGCGACTCAAGGGGTGGCGGAGATGCGCGAGGCACTGCGGCTCCAGCCCAGATCGGTGGAGTATCACTATGCGCTGGTCAGCCAGTTGCTGCGCCAGGGGGCTAACGCCGAAGCCGATGAGGCGTTGAAGGCGATGTTGGCGGCCGCGGCCTCGCACCCCTCGACCCGCTACCTTCAGGCGATGATCGATTTTCGCGAGAACCGTCTGATCGAGGCGCGTGATGGCCTGATGAAGGTGCTCAAGGATACGCCCCAGTTTCTGCCGGCCGAGCTATTGGCCGGAACCGTCCGCGTACGCTTGAACGAGCACACGCTCGCACGCTCGCATCTCTCCCGTGTGCTGCAGGCGATGCCGGGTAACCGGGTCGCACTCCAGGCCTTGATCGTTTCCCACCTGGCGACCGGCGAGTCCAAACGGGCGCTCGAACTGCTGCAGCCCCTGCTGCAGCAGCCTGGGCCCAGCGCCCGGATGCTCGGGCTGGCAGGCCAGGTTTTCGTCGCCAACGGCGATTTCGAGCGTGCCGAAGAATATTTCGAGCGTGCGGCGAAGGCTGCTCCGGAGGATGCGCGTGCGCTGACGCGGCTGGGTGTGGCACGCATGGCGGGTGGTGATCTCGACGCGGCGTTTTCTGATCTTGTGAGCGCCGCGCGCATGGATGAGGGGGGCATCCAGGCCGATCTCGCCCTCGTGATGGCCTACCTGCGGCGCGGAGAGACCGACAAGGCACTCGCTGCGCAGACGGAACTCGAACGCAAGCAGCCCGACAGTGCGCTCGCGTACAACTTGCGAGGTGGCCTCATGCTGGCGCGGCAGGACGTCCCGGCTGCCCGCGCGGCATTCGACAAAGCGCTTTCGATTCAGCCCGGCTACCTTGCTGCGGCGGTCAACCTGGCCCGGCTTGATCTTGCCGAGCGCAAGTCGGCCGATGCCGTTGCGCGCATCAAGGCCGTCGTGGATCGTGACCCGAAGAGCGTCGAGGCGCTGCTGACCCTGGCCGAGATACAGCGCGTGACGGGTGCAGCCCCGATAGAGGTTCTTGCGACCCTCGAGCGTGCCGAGGCGGTATCACCCGGTGCGGTCGTGCCCAGCCTGGCGATCGTCCAGCACCACCTGCAGCAGCAGCAGGCCGCTCCTGCACTGCAGGTTGCGCAGAAAACCGCGTCCGCGCACGAGAACGATCCGCGCGCGCTCGAAGCGCTGGCGCGTGCCCAGCTCGCGGCTGGCGATAGCCAGCAGGCGATCTCGGCACTCAATCGCCTCGTTGCGCTGCAGCCCGAGGCGCCGATGCCGTTGGTGGTCCTCGCCGATGTTCACCGCTCGCTGAAGGACGAACCTGCTGCGGAACAGGCGCTGCGCAAGGCGCTCGGCGTGGCTCCCGACCTGATCGACGCCAAACAGAGGCTGATCGCATTGCTCGTCGAGCGCGGCGATCGGGCCGGCGCGCTGCAGCTTGCGCGCGAGACCCAGGCACGCCAGGCCGATCGTCCGACCGGTTACCTGCTCGAGGGCGACCTGCATACTGCCGGCGGCAACTGGTCCGAGGCGGCGGCAGCCTATCGCAAGGCGGTCGATCGCAAGGGTGACGGGCAAGCGGCGATCCGCCTCCACGTGGCCCTGACGCGCGCCAATCGCAAGGCCGACGCCGATCGCATGGCGACAGAGTGGCTCAAGGCGAATCCGACCGATCTCGCGCTGCGTGGCTACCTCGGCGAGGTCGCCCTCGGCGAGAAGCGCTATGCCGATGCGGCCAAGCTCTTCGGGCGCATGCACGAGATGGCGCCGCAGAATGCGCTCATCCTCAACAACCTCGCTTGGGCGGCCAAGGAGGTCAAGGACCCCAAGGCGCTCGAATACGCCGAGCAGGCCCTGCGACTCGCCCCCGACAATGCCGCGATCATCGACACCGTCGGCATGATCCAGGTCGAGCAAGGCCAGGTCGAAGCCGGGCTGGCCAACCTGCGGCGTGCGGTCTCGATCGGCCCCGACCTGTTGCCGCTCCAGCTCAATCTAGCTTCGGCGCTGGTGAAGGCCGGGCTCAAGGACGAGGCGCGCACCCAGCTTGAGGCGCTCATGCCGCGCCTGAAGGAAGGCACGCCGCTTTATCAGGATGCGCGCGCGCTGCAGGCGGGCCTCTGAGCCGGAGCCTCCGCACTTTTCAAAGGGCGGCTGGCAACCGTCCGCAGCTTGTGCGATAAAGAATCATGAACGCTAGAAAGCGCAGCACATCGCTTGCCGGCGCCGAGCGGCGCCTCTGTCGTGTCCGACGCATGCTCGGGCTGGGCCTTGCGCTCGCATGGAGCGCACCGCCCCTGGCCGCGGACGAGCGTGTGTTCGAGCATGCGCTCATCGAGCAGGCGCGTTACCTCGCCACCGAGGCGGTGGGTTACGAGCACGGTGAGGGCGTGCCGCGCGACCAGGCCTATGCTGCGCTGCTCTACTGCGAATCGGCCCGTCTTGGCGATGCACAGGGCATGTACGCGCTCGGCTGGATGTATGCGAACGGGCGCGGCGTGGAGCGCAACGACGCCTACGCCAATACCTTGTTTGCGATGGCTGCGGCCAAGGGCGACGAACACGCCGCACGCATGCAGCGTTACACGGGTGAATACACTGGCGCCGTGCCCGAGTGCCTGCTTACCCCATCGAGCCAGATCGTCCAGCGCTGGCCGGTCGAGGCGTTGATCGCGCGCCTGCCCGCGACGCGCCAGGCGGTTGCGCGCATGCTCGCCGAGCTCGCGCCCAAGTACGGCGTACGTCCTGAATTCGCGCTCGCCATCGGGATCACCGAATCGGCGCTCAATCCCCAAGCGATTTCGCCCAAGAACGCGATGGGCGTCATGCAATTGATCCCCGAAACCGCTCAGCGCTTCAACGTCAGCAAACCCTACGACCCCGAGCAGAACATCCGCGGCGGGCTCGCCTATCTGCGCTGGCTGCTTGCCTATTTCGAGGGCGACATCGCACTTGCGGCTGCTGGCTACAACGCAGGGGAGGGGGCGGTTGACCGTCATCTGGGCGTGCCACCCTACCGCGAGACCCGTGCCTACGTCGAGCGCATCCTGCGTCACGTCGGCCAGGACCGCCATCCCTACGACAGCCGTGTGGTCGCGCCCAGCTCCATGCTGCGCAAGTTGCGCCTCGCGCGCCAGGAAGAAAACGAGACATGAGCGCGCCAACCCCGATGCCGACGCGACGCCGCCTGCTGGCGTGCGTGCTGGCCGTGCCGCTGGCGATGGTCCTGGCCCCCGCGGCGCGCGCCGATCTCGTATCGACGCTCTCGCGCGTCAAGCCTTCGGTGGTCGCGGTCGGCACCTACCAGCGCACCCGCAGCCCCGCCTTCGTGTTCCGCGGCACCGGCTTCGCGGTCGGCGACGGCACCCTCGTCGCCACCAACGCGCACGTGCTGCCCGAGCAGGTCGATAGCGCGAAGATGGAGGCGCTGGTCGTGGTCCTGCCCGGCGACGACCTGACCGGCGCAGTGCGCCCGGTACGCGTGCTCGCCACCGAGCGGGGACAGGATCTCGCGCTGCTGCGGCTCGAGGGCGGTGCGCCGCTGCCGCCGCTGCGACTGGCTGCGGACGCGAGCGTGCGCGAAGGCCAGGAGGTCGCATTCACCGGCTTTCCGATCGGCGCCGTGCTCGGCATGACCCCGGTCACCCACCGTGGCATCGTCTCGGCCATCACCCCGATCGCCATCCCGCAAGCCAGCTCGCGTGATCTCAATCCGGCACTGATCCGCCGTCTGGCCAGGGATGCGTTTCGCGTCTATCAGCTTGATGCCACCGCCTACCCCGGCAACAGCGGCAGCCCGCTTTACGATCCGCTCACCGGTGAAGTGATCGGCGTGCTCAACATGGTGTTCGTGAAGTCGACCAAGGAGAGCGTGCTGTCGGACCCCTCGGGCATCAGCTATGCGATTCCGGTCGAGCATCTGCAGCGCCTGATCGCCGCTCAGCGCTAGGCCGGCAGAGGCTCAGCCACGGGCGAGGATGTCGTCGGCCAGCGCCACCGGCGTCGCCGCCGCGCGCCAGTGCGGTGCCATCTCGGTCGCGCCCAGGCTGCCATAGCCCCAGGTTGCGGCGATGAAGGGCAGCCGGTTGGCGTCGGCCGATTCGCCGTCCTCGCTGCGGTCACCCACGTACACGGCCTGATCGCGGTTGATGCCGCGGTCCTGCAGCAGGCGCGCGATCATCGCCGCCTTGTGCGGCAGGCGGGGCTCGAACAGGTCGAGCGCATAGACGGCGGCGAAATGCCTGCTCCAGCCCAGATGATCGAGGATCAGCCGGGTCGGCAGCAGACGCTTGTTAGTGGCAATCGACAGCACGCAGCCGGCGTCGGTCAGGCGGTGCAGCATCGCATCCACGCCGGCATAGGCGGCGGTCTGGCGGTAGCCGGTGCTGTCGTAGCTCGCCTTGAATGCGGTCGCGAGACGGTCGATCACCGACACGTCGTCAGTGCCGGTGAGCAGACGCAGGGTCTCGAGCAAGGGCGGGCCGACGATGCCGTCGTCGATCGCGATCACCGGCTCACGCCCGGCGGCAGTGAAGGCCTCGCGGTAGCTGGCGAGGATCGCGGGGGCGGAGTCGATCAGGGTGCCGTCGAGATCGAACAGCACGTGAGCATAGCGGGGCATCGGGCGGGACCGGGCGGTTATGAAGCCACGAGTCCCCGAATCCTGCAGACGCGCTGCAAACTTCCATCAACCGCCGTGGCCGACATTGCAGGTAGTGGTCCCGTCACCAGGAATCGAACCTGGATCTGGCGCTTAGGAGGCGCCCGTTCTATCCATTGAACTATGACGAGGGATCGGGGACGCGCATTCTAGCTGTTCGGCGACGTCGGACCAAGTGCCGGTTCGTCGGCGCGCGGCGGGAACAGGAAGGCGTGCGGTGCGCGCAGCAGGCGGCGCAGCAGCAGTCCGCCCAGGCTGCGGCTCTGCGCGAAGGTGATGCGGCGTGCGCGCATCGCCACGCTCAGGGTCAGCGCGAAGCTCACCAGCAGGTTGGTGAGGCCGATCAGCAGCACGCCGGCGAAGGCGATCGCTGCGGTGGTGGCCGGGATCGAGAAGTCGAGTGCGGCCGCGGCGTAGCCGAGGTAGGCCGATGAGAAGGCGATGTGGCGGATGTCGATCGGCAGGCCGAACAGCACGCCCAGGCCGGTGGCGCCGCCGAGCAGGAAGCCGAAGAAGAAGTTGCCGGTGAGGGCGCCCAGGTTCTGCTCGACGTAGCCGGCGAGGCGCTGCACGCGCTTTTCGCCGAGCAGGCGGCGCAGGCCGCGCAACTGGGTCAGGCGCTGCGGGATGCGGTTGTAGGCCGAGAGGTTGTCGTAATAGGCGGCGATCAGGCCCGACATGAAGAGGCACACGCCGGCGATTGCCGCGAAGAACAGCGCGCCGCCGCGCGGATCGATCTCGGCGAGCAGCGTGTGCGCCTTTTCAGTGCCGATGAAGTGGCTGCCGGTTGCGAGGTGGATCAGCACGCCGACGCCGATCGCGACCGGGATCGCCACCCCGATGTTGCCGAGGATGGCGCCGATCTGGCTGCGGATGGTGCGTACGATCAGGTCGGCGAGCGCCTCGAGGTCGCGTGTCTTGCCCTTGGCCTCGCCGATCGAGGCCGCGATCGCGTTCGCGGTCATCGCCGGCTGTTTGGTGGCGACGGTGCCGCCGAGCATGTGGATCAGCACGAAGCCGAGCCCGTAGTTGAGGCAGAACGACATCAGCTCGTTGAGCGGCGCCATGCCCTGGCTGCCGAGCACGATCTTGTTCGCGGCCATGAAGGCGATGATCAGCCCGCCGAGCGCGGCCGAGGCGAAGAGGCCGAAATACTCGCTGCGCGAGCTGGTGATGTAGTGCTCGCCGGTGCGGCTCGCGCTCTCGGTCATGCGCAGCGACAGCAGCTCGACGTTCTGCCCCCAGTAGTCGGAGAGGATGTTCTTGCGGCACTCGGCGCGCACCAGGGTCTTGAACAGGCGCACGATGCGCGGCGCGGCGTCCTCGACCACGCGCCGGGTGCGCAGCTCGCCGAGCAGCTCGATCAGGTCGTGGATGCGCTCGAGGTGCTGGCGCAGGCGCTCGAGCTTGAAGGTCAGCGTCAGGCTGGTGCCTACCCGCATCGCACGCTTGCGCACGCGCTGCAGCACCTCGTCGCACTGGTGCAACATCACGGTCAGGTGCTTGTCATCGGCGATCAGTGCGCCCGGAGTGGTCCACCATTTCTTGTAGTGGCCGATGTAGTCGAGCAGTTCGGCGTTCTGCGCCAGGAAGGGCGACTCGTGCTCCTCGAGGTGGGGATCGATGCGCACCAGTTCGCGGTCGAGGCCGATCGCCGAGACGTGGAAGGACAGCACACGCAGCGACTCCAGGATCTCGCCCAGCGCGTTCGGCAGCGGGTTGGCGTCTTCCTCGAACATCGGTGTCTGGTGGCCGACGAGCAGGTGCAGGAAATCTTGCCAATCCTGGTCGGGGATGGCGTTGACCCAGACCTCGTCGTCGACGCGATGGAACACCGCCGAGAGCAGATCCTTCAGGTGGGTGGTGTCGAGCAGCTCGGGCAGCACCCGGCTGCCGACGCGGCGCGAGGTCTCGGAGAAGAATCCGGTCGATGGCAGCAGGCCGGAAGAGACATACATCGTCACCTGCTTGTGCTGTGCGAACAGATCGCGCATCGCCCCGCGCAGCTTGCCGAGCAGGTCGGGACGACGGGCGAGCAGGTTGCCGAGCTCGCGCAGGGCGGCGGCGGCCTTGTCGGCCTGCGTCGGGCGTGGCGGACGCAGCTTGTCGACGAGAGCGGTCCACAGTTTCACCGGATCCTGATCCGGCTGGCCGAAGCGTTCGAGCAGTTTTTCCATGCGATTCCTGTCTTCTATCGCGGCCCGGCCAGTGCTCAAGGCAGGCCCGACCATCACGGGCAGGTAGGCGCCGCGGCGAATTTGTGCACTGCATTATGCGGTATTCCGCCGCAGCCACCAGCGCGCGGCTAGAATCGCCACCCCGATCCAGACCGCGGCTTTTGCGCCGCATCCGCCACGATGCCTCTGCTTGCCGTAGATAACGCCTGCCTCGCCTTCGGTCACGTCGATCTGCTGGATCGCGTGAGTTTCCAGCTCGATGCCGGGGAGCGCGTGGCGCTCATCGGGCGCAACGGCTCGGGCAAGTCCAGCCTGTTGCGTGCGCTTGCCGGCCAGGCGGCGCTCGATGATGGCACAGTCTGGCGGCAGGCCGAAATGGTCACCGCCTACGTGCCGCAGGAGCCCGACTTCGAGCTCGAGCGCGATGTGTTCGCGACCATTGCCGACGGCCTCGGCGCCGCGGCGCAGCTCCTCGTCGATTACCACGCCGCCATGGTCGCGGTCTCCGAGCACGCCACCCCCGAGGCGCTGGCGCGGCTCGATGCCTTGCAGCACGCGGTGGAGTCCACCGCGGCCTGGCGCCTGAACCAGCGCGTCGAGCAGGTCGTCGGGCGTCTGGGGCTCGACCCGGCGGCGAAGGTTTCCAGCCTGTCGGGCGGCGGTGTCAAGCGCGTGGCGCTGGCCCGCGCGCTGGTCGCCGAGCCGGATTTGCTGTTGCTCGACGAGCCCACCAACCACCTCGACCTCGATGGCATCCTGTGGCTCGAGGCGCTGATCCGCGACTTCCAGGGCGCGGTCATGGTCATCACTCACGACCGCGTTTTCCTCGACAACGTCGCCACCCGCATCATCGAACTCGACCGCGGCCGGCTGGCGAGCTATCCCGGGCGCTTCGCCGATTACCAGCGGCGCAAGGGCGAGGAGCTGGAGGCCGAGGAGAAGGCCGCCGCGCGCTTCGACAAGTTTCTTGCCCAAGAAGAGGTGTGGATCCGCAAGGGCGTCGAGGCCCGCCGTACGCGCAACGAGGGCCGGGTGCGCCGGCTTGAGGCGCTGCGCAACGCGCGTGCCGCGCGCCGCGACCGCCTCGGCAACGTCAGCCTGGCCGTCGATACCGGCGACAAGAGCGGGCAGATGGTGGCCGAACTCACCCACGTGACCAAGCGCTATGGCGACAAGGTCGTGGTGCGCGACTTCTCCACCCGCATCCTGCGCGGTGACCGCATCGGCTTCATCGGTCCCAACGGCGCCGGCAAAACCACGCTGCTCAAGTTGATCCTCGGCGAGATCGAGGCCGACGAAGGCACGGTGCGTCGTGGCACCCGCCAGACCGTGGCCTACTTCGACCAGTTGCGCGAACAACTCGACCCCGAGCTGCCGCTCACCGAGGTCATCAGCCCGGGCTCCGATTTTGTGGAGATCGGTGGCGAGAGGAAGCACGTCATCGGCTACCTCGGCGACTTCCTGTTTGCGCCGCAGCGTGCACGCTCGCCGGTCAAATCACTGTCCGGCGGCGAGCGCAACCGCCTGCTGCTGGCGCGCCTGTTCGCCCGTCCGGCCAACCTGCTGGTGCTCGACGAGCCGACCAACGACCTCGACATCGAGACCCTGGACCTGCTGGAAGAGTTGCTCGCCGCCTACGACGGCACGCTCTTCCTGGTCAGCCACGACCGTGCCTTCCTCGACAACGTCGTCACCCAGGTGATCGCCGCCGAGGGCGACGGACGCTGGGGCGAGTACGCCGGGGGTTACGGCGACTGGCAGCGCGTGCAGGCCAGGCGTGCCGAGGAAGCTGCCCTGCGTGAGGCCGCGAAGCGCACCGCGGCGCCCGCCGAAAAGCCGCGCACGACCGAGCCCAAGGCTGACGTGCGCCAGGCCAAGCTGTCGTTCAACGAGAAGCGCGAGCTCGAGGCGCTGCCCGAGCGCATCGCTGCGCTCGAGGACGAGCAGGCCACGCTGCACGCGCGCATGGCCGACCCGACCCTGTACCAGAGCGCGCCGCAGGAGGTCGCACAGATCAAGGCGAGGCTGGAGGCGCTCGACGGCGAGATCGAGGCCGCGATGCTTCGCTGGGAGACGCTCGAGTCGCGCGCCGCGAGCTGAGGCGCGATCGGCGGCGCGCCGCCTCGGCGCGGAGCACAAGCGCTGCAATCGCGCCTTCCGGCGCTCCTACAGGAAACCGCCGGGTTTCCGTCACCGCCCCCGGCGCGTTTCCGTCGCCGTCTCCGCCGGGTTTCCGTCGCCGCCCCCGGCGCGTTTCCGTCGCCGTCTCCGCCGGGTTTCCGTCGCCGCCCTCGTCGCGTTTCCCGGGCCGTCTTCGTCGCGTTTCCGTTGCAGCCCTCGTCGCGTTTCCGGGGCCGTTTGTAGGAGCGACGGAAGTCGCGATCGGCGGCGCTGATGAAACCGCGGCGCTGAGCAGATGCGCCGCCCGCAAGGCCTGCAGCTCACAACACGCCGATTTGCCCGAACCACGCGGCGGCGGCGGCAGCGCCGAGGAAGACCGCGGCGTGGAAGGCGGCGAACCAGCGGTACTGGTGGCCGATGCGTTCCGGGTCGAGGTCGGAGATCAGATAAAGCCGTCCATCAGCGGGGCGGCGCATCACGTGCAGCTCGGCCGCCGTCATCGCCTCGCTCTGCTGCTGGCGCACTTCGCGACGGGCCTGGGCGCGGGCGAGTTCCCACTCGCGCAGGTCGATCGTGCCGTCGCCGTCGAGATCGAAGCGGGAAAGCAGCTGCGGTCGGTCGGCCTTCCATGCCGCCAACAGTTCGCGTACCTGGGCGCTGGTGTCGGTGCGCGCGTGCGCGCTGCCCAGGGTGGCGAAGTCGCCGAGCACGTAGAGGCGATCGTGGCGAATCAGCGACCATTGGGTATAGCGCAGCTCGCCCTGTGTGAACACATCGCGTCGGCGCACCAGCATCTCGGCGCCCTCGGGGTCGATTGCACACTGGCCACTGTCGTCGTCGAGCAGGAATGAGGCGTCGCTGGTGTCCGTGCTCGTCACCTGCCATTCACCGTTCGATTGCCGGCGCTCGGTCTGCAGCCGATACCACAGCAGCGGCAGGGCATTGACCGGCGACAGCAGCGGCGTGCCGTCGAGCGCCTGGCCGCGGCCCTGCAACTCGGTGTAGCCCTGCGCGGCCGAGGCGATGCGAGCGGTGGGCGTGTCGGCGATCAGGCGCGCGTGGCGCAGCGCGCGCACGGTGCCGAAGAGGCCGGTGCCGAGCAGCAACAGGAGCGCGACCAGGCTGCCCGGCCCGGGGCCGAGGCGGAGCGCGAGCGCGATCGCGCCGAGCTGGATGGCCGGCAACGCGAGGTCCGTCCGCAGGTGGCGAAGGTGGACGAGCATGATGGGATGGCTGGTGGTGTCGAATGTGCCGCAGCGAGCGGCCCGGCTTGCCCTGTGGGGTGATTGCCGACGCGACGAGCTCGCGCGCCGGTTCCGTTCCGGCCCGGCTCGCCCGCGTTCAGCTGCCGAACAGCGCCCTCAGGTCCACGTCCGCCTTCTCGGCGACGCTGAACTGCAGCAGCGCCTGCTCGGTGTAGCCGAGCGGGCGCGCGACCAGCAGGTCGGGGAACTGCTCGATGCGGACGTTGTGCAGGTTGACGGCCTCGTTGTACCACTCGCGGCGGTCGGCGATCGCGTTCTCGAGCGCGGTGATGCGCGTCTGCAGCTGCATGAAGTGCTCGTTGGCCTTCAGCTCGGGATAGGCCTCGGCGACTGCGAAGAGCTGGCCAAGGCCTGCGCGCAGCTGGTTCTCGGCGGCGCCCAGCGCAGCGACGTCGTGCGTCTCGCGCGCGTTGGCGACACGCGCACGGGCCTCGGTCACGCGCGTCAGCGTGGTCTGTTCGAACTGCTTGTACTGGCGACATACCTCGACCAGCTTGGGCAACTCGTCGTGGCGCTGCTTGAGCAGCACGTCGATATTGGCCCAGGCCTTGGTGATGTTGTGCTTGAGGCGGACCAGGCCGTTGTAGGTCACCACGCCATAGACCAGCGCGAGGACCGCGAGGCCAAGGAAGACTGCGCTGCCGATGCTCATTTCGGGGACTCCGTTGCCGATGCGCGCATCTTATACTCGCGCCCTCGCGCCACGTGTTGCGCATGCCACGGCGGGCGCGAATCGCCTTCACTGCAGCGGAAACTCCCACCTTGTCCGTCCACTCCCTTTCTTTCCTGCGCCGTCCGGCGGTCGTCATGGCCTGCGGCGCGCTGATCCTCACGCTCGCCATGGGGGTACGCCACACCGGCGGCCTGTTCCTGCAGCCGATGACGCTCGATCATGGCTGGTCGCGCGAGCTGTTCTCCTTTTCGATTGCGCTGCAGAACCTGCTGTGGGGGGTGTTTCAGCCTTTCGCCGGCGCTTTCGCGGACCGCCACGGCGCCGGCCGCACGCTGGTGGGCGGGGCCTTGTTGTACATCATCGGCCTGGCGGTGATGGCTCACGCCGATAGTGCGTTCGGGCTCAACGTCGGCGCCGGCCTGCTCATCGGCATGGGCCTGTCGGGCACCACCTTCAGCGTCGTGCTCGGTGTGATCGGGCGCATGGCCGCGCCGGAGCGGCGCAGCCTCGCGCTCGGCATCGCCTCTGCCGGCGGCAGCTTCGGCCAGTTCGCGGTGCTGCCGGTGGGGCAGGGGCTGATCACCGCTTTCGGCTGGCAGGACGCGCTGCTGTGGATGGCGGTGGGCATCGCCTTCATCATCCCGCTCGCCGCCGCGGTCACCGGCACCAGCGTGCGCGGCGGCGGCATCGAGCAGTCGCTGCGCCAGGCGCTCGCCGAGGCGATGCGCACGCCGAGCTTCCATTTCCTGTTCTGGAGCTTCTTCGTGTGCGGCTTCCAGACCGCCTTCGTGATGCTGCACCTGCCGGCCTACGTGGTCGACATGGGGATGTCGGCCAACATCGGCATGACCGCGGTGGCGATGATCGGCCTGTTCAATATCTTCGGCTCCTTCCTGTCGGGCTGGCTGGGCGGCCTGTACAGCAAGAAGTGGCTGCTGGCATGGATCTACGCGCTGCGCATCGTCGCCATCCTGGCCCTGCTGCTGTTCCCGCTCACGCAGCTTACGCTGTACGTGTTCGCGGCGGTGATGGGGCTGCTGTGGCTGGGAACGGTGCCGCTCACCAGCGGCCTGGTCGGCCACATCTTCGGCTTGCGCTACGTTGGCATGCTGTACGGCATCGTCTTTCTCGGCCACCAGATCGGCGGCTTCCTTGGCGCCTGGCTGGGGGGGCGGATCTTCGACCTGAGTGGTTCATACGAGATCGCATGGTGGCTGTCGATCGCACTCTCGGTGATGGCGGCGGCGCTGTCGCTGCCGGTGCGCGAGGTGCCGCTGGTGCGCGCGGCCGCGACGCCATGAAGCGTGGCTTGCTGCGCCTGGTGCTGGTCGTGCTCGCCGCAGTGGTGCTCGGGCTGATCTTTGCGGCCTATCAGCACCCGGCCTTGCTGCTCGATTTCGACAAGCTGATGCGGCTCTGCGGCTGAGCGATTTGCTGCGGTGTCCTCACTCCTCGGTCGGATCGGGTAGCAGGGCGGCTCGCACTTCGGCTGGCATGCCCAGGCGCTGCAGCAGCATTTCGCGTGGATGATGCACAAGCCCTTCGAGCTCGACGACATCGGCCTCCAGGGCAGGGCTGGTCCAGCCGCGGGCCTGATGGCGGGCGAAGCGGGCGGCCAGGCGCACCGTGCGCACGCGCGGGTTGTCGGTGTCGCTGCTGTCGAGCAGATCGGTCAGCAGCGCGGGCAAGCGCCACGCCACCACCAGCGCGTGCTGCAGCTCGGCCGCGGTGACGCCGAACACCGCGCGCTGGGATTCGGCGGCAGGGCGCCCGCGCTCGGCGATCTGACGTGCGATGGCCTCCAGCGTGAGTGCCGGGGCGTGGATCGAGCAGACGATCTCGGTGGCCTCGCGCAGCAGGGTGGCGACGGTGATCTCCTGCACGTCGTGATCGCGCCGCATCACCGCGAAATCGCGCGCAAAGTCGGCCGCGTGGCGCGCCCGCGCGATCAGCTTGATCACCACCACCAGCGCCTTCGGGTGCGCGGCCAGCGTGTCTTCCACTGTCGACAGCCCGCTGAAGGCGGTGAAGAAGGGGTCGACACCCAGCATCATCAGCGCCCGCTCGATCGTGGTGATGTCGTGGGTCTGCGAGGCGCGGCGGTGGGCTTCGAGGTAGGTCAGCAGGCGCAGCGTCATCAGCGGGTCGGCGAGCACGACCGCGGCCAGCGCGCGCGCGCTCGGCGGCTGCTCACCCGTGCGCAAGGCATCGAGCGCGCGCACGGTGTGGCGAAGCACCGGCAGCTCCACGCCCGAGAAGGCGTCGATGTAAGCTTGCACCGAGGGCAGGGCTTGTGTGATCAGAGGCATCTTGGCAGGTGTTCGCAGTGGATGCGCACTCGGAGGCGGCGCTTCGTTGGGGTGGATAACGGGCGACTCGCAGGTTAACTTGAGATCAAGGCGATGGCACGCACGATGTAGTGGCGCAAGCCGCGAGGTGTTGCAGCGCCCGGTAATTTGCCATGCGTGCCCGTGGCCCCGAACGGGGCGCGCCCTGCGTCGCTCGCGAATCCGGAAAAGCGCTGCTCGCGCGGGTTGGCGGCGAGTTTTGGCTATAATTATGAATCAGCGTGGCCGCACGGCCGCCATCCATACCCACAGGAGGCTTCCGGATGAACCCGTTCAAGGCATTCGTGATCAACCAGGACGAGAACCGCAAGGTGGTGAGCGGCATGGGCACGCTGAGCGCGGAGCAGCTCGATGCGGGCGAGGTCACGATCCGCGTCCACTATTCGAGCATCAACTACAAGGACGCGCTCGCTGCCACGGGGGCGGGCAAGATCATCCGCCGCTTCCCCTGCGTGGGCGGCATCGACCTGTGCGGCGAGGTGGTCGACAGCGCCGACGCGCGCTTCAAGGTCGGCGACAAGGTGATTGCCACCAGCTTCGACATCGGTGTCGCGCACCACGGCGGCTATGCCGAGTACGCGCGTGTGCCGGCAGGCTGGGTGGTGGCGCTGCCGGCCGGGCTCGACCTCTTCGAGGCGATGGCGCTTGGCACCGCGGGCTTCACCGCGGCGCTCGGCATCGTGCGCATGGAGGACAACGGCCTCACACCGGCCAAGGGCCCGGTGATCGTCACCGGCGCGACCGGCGGCGTGGGGGCACTGGCGATCGACATGCTCGCACAACTCGGCTACCACACCGTCGCACTCACCGGCAAGGAAGCCGAGGGTGACTACCTGAAGATGCTCGGCGCCGCCGAGATCTTGCTGCGCTCCGCCATCGACTTCGACAAGGTGCGCCCGCTCGAGGCGGCAAGGTGGGCCGGCGCGGTCGACAACGTCGGTGGGCAGATCCTGCACTGGGTGCTGGCGAGCATGCAGCAGGCCGGCACGGTGGCGAGCATCGGCAATGCGGCGAGTTTCAACATCAACACCACGGTGTTCCCCTTCATCCTGCGCGGGGTGAGCCTGCTCGGGGTGGACTCAGGCTACATGGGCTTCCCGACCCGCCAGCGCGTGTGGGAGCGGCTGGCGACCGACCTCAAGCCGCCCCACCTTGCGGCGATCACACGCACGATCGACCTCGACGCGCTGCCGGGCGCGTTCGACGACTTCATTCACGGTCGCGTCAAAGGCCGCACCGTCGTGCGCATCGGCGCCTGAGCGCGTCATGGACGAGACCGCGGTGACGGCGGACGAGGGCGGCAGGTTGCCGCGCATCCTCGTCGTCGACGACTCGCGCATGGTGCGCGCGTCGATCGTCAAGCACATCCGCGGCCATTTCGAGGCGCGCGAGGAGCCCGACGGCGAGGCCGCCTGGGAGGCGCTGCTGGTCGATCCCGGCATCGAGATCGTACTCACCGACATCGGCATGCCGCGCCTGGACGGCTATGGCCTGCTCGAGCGCCTGCGTGCCTCCAAGGTGCCGCGCGTGCGCGACCTGCCGGTGGTCATCATTTCCGGCGACGAGGACGAGTCGGCGCGCGCGCGCGCGCTCTCGCTCGGTGCCAACGGCTTCATCACCAAGGGCTCGGGCAGTGCCGAGCTACTCGCCACGCTGATGTCGCTGCTGCGCCTGTCGAAGGCGCAAAGCGCGCTCGAGCTCAGCCGCAGCGCGGTGGAGCAGGGCAGTGCGGTCGATCCCGAGTCGGGTCTCGCCAACGCAGCCTACCTCGAGCATCACGGCGCCCAGGTGGCGGCCGAGGCGCGCCGCCGCCACGCCGACATCGGTGCGATGGTGATCGAGATCGACCAGTACGAGTCCCTCGCTGCCCGCCACGGGCCGCAAGTCGTGCAGCTCATTCTGCGCAAGCTGGGCAAGCTGGTGAGCGACCGCATTCGTGCCGAGGACACCTTGTCGCAGCACGGTCCGGCGCAGTTCGCGCTGCTGTCGCCCGGCATCGACCGGGTGTCGAGTTGCGCCTTCGCGCTTCGCCTGCGCGCCAGCGTCGAGAAGCTGGTGATGGCTTACCGCGAGGACCGCATCCGCATCACCTTGAGCATCGGCGTCGCCAGCGCGGCCGCGGATGGTCGCGACGCGGTGGGTGCGCTGCTCGCGCTCGCCCGTGAGCGGGCCGCGCACGCACACGCTGCCGGTGGCAATCGGGTGATGGCCGCCGGCGGCGAGGTCGATGCACAGGTGATCGAGCGCGAGCTCGCACGCGTGCCGAGCGTCGATGCCGCGCTGCGCTTGCTGCGCGCGGGCGCGCGCGATGAGGTTGCAGAGCAATTGCCGCAACTCGTGGGGGCGCTGTTGCCCCTGTTCGAATTACTAGAATCCAGGCTTCATGCCGGACTACCGCTCGCAGGACTCCGCGAGTTCCATGACAAGGGCGGGGCCGGCAGACAGGACGGGGGTGACCCGGGCAATACCGTCCGCTAACAGAGTGTGTCGGCCGGTGTCGCTACGCTGTCCCGGCGTCGCGGTGCAGGCGTCACATCCAGTGCAGCAGCACGATCATTGAAGGGAGAGAGGAAGCAATGACCGATTACCAGCAGTTCCACCGCCGTTCCATCGAAGACCGCGACGGGTTCTGGGCCGAACAGGCGCAGCTCGTGCATTG
>JAKLLJ010000360.1:0-2209 GCA_023150215.1 Thauera sp.
ATGTTCTGTCCGCGCGCCGACAAGCGGCTGGTGAGCACATCGATGCGAACGTGCTCGTTGCGCAGGAACGTGTAGCCCGCGGCGAGCATGAAGATCGCTGCGAACAGGTACCACTGGATCTCGAGCAGCGCGTTCGAACTTGTGTTAAAGAGCTTGCGGACGAGCGCGTTGCCGGCACTGATCACCACTGCGACCAGCACCAGCCACATCACGCCACGGCCGACCCGTTCGTTGATCCAGTCGATCAAGCGGGATATACGCAGCAAAAAGGGCACGGAAAACTCCAGATACCGGGGCGACAGACGCCGCCCGGGCGCAACGATATGCGCCCGCAGGTCGGAAAAGGCAGATTATCCCACAAGGGCCGGCGCCTCCGCGCGCCACCCTGCGCACAAATGATTAAATCAACAAATACATCACTTTCAATGAACGCTTGCCGGATCTGCCTGGTCCGCCACGGCGAAACCACCTGGAACACCGAGCGTCGGCTGCAAGGTCACATCGACATCCCGCTCAACGACAACGGTCTCGCCCAGGCCGAGGCCACCGCGCGCAGTCTGGCGCGCGCCGGCGAGCGCTTCGCCGCGCTGTACTGCAGCGACCTGCAGCGTGCACGCCAGACCGCCGCTGCAGTCGCCCGCGCGCAGGGCCTGGATCCGGCGCATGACGCGCGCCTGCGCGAACGCCACTACGGCGTGTTCCAGGGCCTCACCTACGACGAGGCCGCACGTCACCACCCCGAGCACTACCGCCAGTTCACGGCGCGCGAACCGGCGTTCTCGTTCGCCGGTGAAGGTGAAAGCCTGACGGACTTCGCCGCGCGCGTGCACGCGGCGCTCGGCGACATCGCCAAGCGCCATGCGGGGGAAGCCGTGGCAGTGGTCACCCACGGCGGCGTGCTCGACATCGTGCACCGCCTGGCCACCGGCGAGCCCCTCGAGACCCCGCGCAGCTTCGCGATTCCCAATGCCGCGCTCAACTGGATCGAACACACCGCCGGCGCCTGGCGCCTACTCGCGTGGGCGGACGAGCGCCACCTCAGGGACGCACTCGACGAACTCCCCGGAGCCTGATCTCCGACACGAAAAATATGCCGAATACGACTCACGTTGGGGTTTCCGCGGATTTCAGAGGGTGATCGAGCATTCCTATAATCCGATCCGTCGATTCTATCCCCCTCACGCAACAAGGAGTCATCGTGGAACGTCGTAAATTCCTGCAGGGCGCCGGCGTGGCCGGCATTCTCGCCACCGGCACCGCACCAGCCATCGTCCACGCCCAGCAGCAGATCCGCTGGCGTCTGGCTTCGAGCTTCCCGAAATCGCTCGAAACCGTGTTCGGGGCGAGCGAAGCCTTCTCCAAGTACGTATCCGACGCGACCGGGGGCAAGTTCGTGATCTCGGTGCATCCGGGCGGCGAGCTGGTGCCCCCGTTCGGCGTTGTCGACGCCGTGCAACAGGGCACCATCGAGTGTGCACACACCGCGCCCTACTACTTCTTCGGCAAGGACGAGACCTTCGCGCTCGACTGCACCATCCCCTTCGGCATGGGCTCGCGCGCGATGAGCGCATGGATGTACGAAGGCAACGGCATGAAGCTGATGCGCGAGTTCTACGCCCAGTTCAACATTGTCAATTTCCCCTGCGGCAACACCGGCACCCAGATGGGCGGCTGGTACCGCAAGGAGATCAAGTCGGTGAAGGACTTCGAAGGCCTGAAGATGCGTATCGGCGGCTTCGGTGGCCGCGTACTCGCCAAGCTCGGTGCGGTGCCGCAGAACATTCCGGCCGGCGAGATCTACCAGGCGCTGGAAAAGGGCACGATCGATGCTGCCGAGTGGATCGGCCCCTATGACGACCTCAAGCTGGGCCTGCACAAGGTCGCGCAGCACTATTACTTCCCGGCGTGGTGGGAAGGCAGCACGCAGTTCTCGATCTACATCAACGACAAGCAGTGGAACGGCCTGTCGGCCGAGTACAAGTCGATCATCGAGCAGGCTTCGCGCGCTGCCCACGTCACCTGCCAGGCGCGGTATGACGGCCGCAACCCGTCCTCGCTCAAGCAGTTGATCGCCGAAGGCGCCAAGCTGTCGCGCTTCCCGAAGGACTTCATGGATGGTGCGTTCAAGGCCTCGCGCGAGGTGTACGCCGAGCTGAACGAGAAGAACGCCAGCTGGAAGAAGATCTACCCCGACTACAGTCGCTTCCTC
>JAKLLJ010000360.1:2219-2455 GCA_023150215.1 Thauera sp.
CTGGCTGCGCAGAAGCTCTGAGGCACCGACCGCCGGGTGCGGCAACGCCCGCGCCCGGCGATCCGGTCGAGCCCCCAACCCCGAACCCCCCGTTCCGCCGAGCGCGCTCCCCCGCCCAGCTCGGCATTTTTTTGCACGCAAGCTTTCAGGCGATCCCCATGGACACCCTACTTCGCTTGTCACACGGCATCGATGCCGTGAGCCGGTTCTTCGGCAAGTTCATCATCTGGCTGGTG
>JAKLLJ010000361.1 GCA_023150215.1 Thauera sp.
CGTCCGCCTTCCTGCCGGCGGGCGTGATGTCGCACCGAACCCGGAGGAACACTGCCATGCCCATCGTCACTGCCGTAATGTCCACGCCCAATCCGCTGGCGAACAAGTTCATGATCGACGCCCCGCTGTTTTCCGGGCCGCCGCGCCACTTCAGTGCCGGGGCACGCGTCGTCGGCGACGCGCTCGGCGAAGACCTGCTGGCGGTGCCCGGCGTGGTCGAGCTCTATTGCACGGGTGAATTCGTCACCGTCACCCGCGATCCGGGCACGCCCTGGTCGGCGATCGATGCCTCGATCACCGCCCTCATCGAGGGCCACAAACCGAAGCGCGTGATCGACATCGCCGGCCCCTCCGGCGTGGCGAGCGCGGCAGCGCCCGGCGCGCACGGTGCCGCGTCCGTCGATGAGGCACCGGTGGAGGCCGAGGCCGACGACCCTGAACTCCTGATGCGGATCAACATGATCCTCGACGAACATATTCGTCCCTTTCTCGACAAGGATGGCGGCGGCCTGGACGTCCTGAAACTGAAGGATTTCACCCTGACCGTGCGCTACAAGGGCGCCTGCGGCGGTTGTCCGTCGGCATCGACCGGCACCCTGTTCGCGATCAACAACCTGTTGCAGAACTACGTGGACGATCGCCTGCTGGTCGAACCGACCTACTGAGCGCGTCTGTCCCGTCGCCCGGCGGCGGGGCTCGCGAGGGCGGAGCGCCGGTCGGCCTCCGCCCTTCGTGCGCGTCGCCAAGGGGCGCGGTCGCCGTGCTCAGCCGCCGGCGAGCGCCGGGACGATCGTGATCCGGCTGCCGTCGTGCACCGCCTGCTCGGCCTCGCGCGACATCACCATGGTGCCGTCGATCGCCACGTTGAGGCTGCGATCCTCGAGCGCGGCGGCGTCGGGGCCGAGCCGGCGGCGCAGCGCTGCACGCAGTTCGGCGACGTTCTCCACCGGCTCGTCGAGCACCATCGTGCGCACCGGGCTGCCGGGCAGTTCGACCTCGACCGCAAAGCCGGTGACGATGTGTGCCAGGCGCGCATGCCACGCAGGCTGCGGGATGCCTTGCTCGTCGAGTCCGGTGACCGTGTAGAAGCGCGCCTTGAGCGCCTCGAACTCGGCGCGGTCGATCTTCTCGCCCTTGAACGGGCCGACCTTGATCTCTTCCTCGAACCAGCGTCGCGGCAGCGTGTCGTCGGCGGCACGCAGGCCGAGGCGGTAGTTCATCAGGCGCTCGAGGCCGATGATGTTGCGCCCGCACTCCTCCAGTTCGGCGGCGTTCAGCTCGAGCCCGACAAGCTCGCGCAACTGGCGGCTGAAGTCATCGAGGTCGGGCAGGCTGGGCGAGTTGAAGAGCTTGGTGTTGAAGCGGCACATGCCGACCGAGTCGCCGACTGCGTAGGTGTTCTCGCAGCGTCGCACCGCGTGCTCCTTGCCGATGTAGCTGTTCGGCTCGGCAGAGACGAAACCGCCGTAGAGCGCGGACTTGAACTCGGGATCGTCGTTGATGCGGGCGTTGATCTCGAGCGTGACCCGGTTGCGCAGGTGGTCCATGCCGCGGGTCGCGACCGCGAGGCCGAGTGCGAAGGCCTTGAGGATGCGCGCGTCGTGAGGGTCGGATTGGAACAGGCCCTTGACCGCCATGCGGTAGTCGAGCGCGGCCGCGGGGTAGTGGCCCTTCTCGACCGCGCGTGCACAGTCGGCGATCACGTTGCCGAAGCCTTCGCGGCGCGAGGTCATGAACAGCAGCTGCTCGACCACCGGATAGTTGCCCCACGACAGGTCGAGGCCGCCGGTGTCGGCCTGTGTGATGAGGCCGCGCTGGTAAAGCTCCATCGCCCAGCCGAGCGCGCCGCCGGTGCTGGCGGAGTCGAGGCCGAGGTCGTTGAGGATGTTGTTCAGGCGCAGCACCTGCTCGGGCTGGCTGATGCCGATATTGGGGCCGAACTTGCCGACGGTGACGTACTCGGGGCCGTCGCCGTGGTCGTAGCGGTCGAACTTGCCGTCGCCGTGGATGCCCTGGTAGGACTTGGCATGGTGGTGCTCGAGCTGGGCCTGGGCCTTGTCGTAGCTGGCGTTGCCGTTAAGCCCCTTGAGTGCGTTGGCGCCCCAGCCGCCCTTGCCCTCGGGGGTGAGGTCGTTCATGGCGCGGCACTGCACCGGGCACAGGTAGCAGCCGTCCATGCCGGGGCGGTAGGGGTCGAAGTTGTCGGCGTCGAGCGTGTCGTGCCAGGTGGTTTCCTGGTTGTTCTTGGTGCCGATCGCGCCCAGGCTTCGGCTGGGCTTGTACAGGAAGGGGGTGCCGACCTGCTTGAGCGCGTTCTGGATCACGCTGGTCGACAGGATCTTGTGGCCGATCTCCTTGCTGCCGAGCTTGAAGTCGCGCGAGGTGGCGAGCTGCTTGCCCTTGCTCTTGACCAGGATCGCCTTCAGCTGCATCGAGCCCATCTTGGCGCCG
>JAKLLJ010000362.1 GCA_023150215.1 Thauera sp.
CTGTAGGAGCGGCGGCAGCCGCGAACCGGGCGGTTTCCATGTGCGCGGCGCTCATTCCGGCGCGGCTTTCGCGCCTGCTGGCGCTCACACGCGAGGCGGCGCGCGTCTGCGCCTGGATCGCATGCGCGCCTGCCGGCGCTCCTACATGCAGCCCGGCGCCCGGCAACCATTTCTCCGCCGGCGCGGTCTGATTGTCTGAAGCCAGCCAATCCGCACGCGGGGAGGGCGTCATGAAGGACATCCTGATCGTCGGCGCGGGCAAGATCGGCACGGTGATCGCCGATCTGCTCGCCAGCAGCGGGGACTATGCGGTGACGGTCGCAGATCGCGACCCGGTGGCGGTCGAGCGCAGCGGTGCCGAACTGCCCAGGGTGCGCGCGGCCGTGCTCGACATCGCTGACCCCGACGCGCTCGCGGCCATGCTGGAGGGGCGCTGGGCGGTGGTCGACGCCGGCCCTTTCGACATCGGCGCACGCATCGCGTCGGCTGCCGTCAGCGAAGGCGTGCATTACCTCAATCTCACCGAAGACATCGCCAGCACGCGCCGGGTGCGCGAGCTCGCCGTCGACGCGCGCAGCGCGTTGATCCCCCAATGCGGGCTGGCGCCCGGCTTCATCTCCATCGTGGCCTACGACCTCGCCACGCGTTTCGATGAACTGCGCGACGTGCGCATGCGGGTCGGCGCGCTGCCCAAGTACCCCTCCAACGGGCTCAAGTACAACCTGACCTGGAGCACCGACGGCCTCATCAACGAGTACCTCAACCCCTGCGAGGCGATCGTCGACGGCGTGCGCCGCGAGATGCCGGCGCTCGAGGAGCTCGAGCACTTCTCGCTCGACGGCGACGACTACGAGGCCTTCAACACCTCGGGCGGGCTGGGTACGCTGTGCGACACGCTCGAGGGCCGGGTGCGCAACCTCAACTACCGCACCGTGCGCTACCGCGGCCACCGCGACGTGATGAAGCTGCTGCTGCACGATCTGCGCCTGGGCGAGCGGCGCGCGCTGCTCAAGGATATCCTGGAGTCGGCGATCCCGGTGACCATGCAGGACGTGGTGCTGGTCTTCGTCACCGTCAGCGGCCGGCGCGAGGGCCTGCTGATGCAGGAGACCTTCGCGCGCAAGCTCTACGCGGCCGAGCTCAACGGCCGCCTGCGCAGCGCGATCCAGCTCACCACCGCGAGCGCGCTGTGCGCGGTGCTCGACCTGCTTGCCGCCGGCCGCCTGCCGCAGGCGGGCTTCGTGTGCCAGGAAGACGTCGCGTTCTGCGACTTCGTCACCAACCGCTTCGGCCGCCACTTCCTGAGCGACAGCGAGGAGGTGCGCTGCGCCGCCAGCGGCGTGCTCGCCGGGCCGGCTTCCGGCATGTGAATCCGAGGAGGTCCGCAACATGTTGAGCAATGCCCGTTTCCTTCCGCTCGGCCTCGACGCCACCCGCCTGCGCGAGGGCGCCCTGGCGGTGCATAGCCCGATCGACGGCAGGCTGCTCGCGCGCCTCGTGCCCTACGACGACGCCGCCACCGAGGCCGCGATCGCACGCAGCATGGAGGCCTTCCGGGCCTGGCGCCGCGTGCCGGCGCCGCGTCGCGGCGAGCTGGTGCGCCGCTTCGCGCAGGCGCTGCGCGAGCACAAGGCCCTGCTCGCCGAGCTGGTCACCATCGAGTGCGGCAAGATCCGCAGCGAGGGCGAAGGCGAGGTGCAGGAGATGATCGATATCTGCGACTTCGCGGTCGGCCTGTCGCGCCAGCTGCACGGGCTGACCATCGCTTCCGAACGCCCCGGCCATGCGCTGCGCGAGACCTGGCACCCGCTCGGTCCGGTGGCCGTCGTCACCGCCTTCAACTTCCCGGTCGCGGTGTGGGCATGGAACGCGGCGATCGCGCTCGTGTGCGGCGACAGCCTCTTGTGGAAGCCCTCCGAGCGCACGCCGCTGTGCGCGCTCGCCTGCCAGCGCCTGCTCGAACAGGCGGCGGCGGGCATGGAGGAGGTGCCGCGCGGGCTGTCGGCCGTGATCGTGGGCGGCGCCGAGCGCGCCGTGCAGCTCGCCGACGACCGCCGCGTGGCGCTGCTCTCGGCCACCGGCAGCTGCGCGATGGGGCGGGCGCTGGCGCCGCGGGTGGCGCAGCGGCTCGGGCGCAGCCTGCTCGAGCTCGGCGGCAACAACGCGGTGATCGTGGCGCCGAGCGCCGACCTCGAGCTCGCGCTGCGCGCCATCGTGTTCGGCGCGGTCGGCACCGCCGGCCAGCGCTGCACCAGCACCCGCCGGCTGTTCGTGCACGCGGCCGTGCGCGAGCAACTGCTCGAACGCCTGCGCGCGGTGTTCGCCGGGCTGGTGGTGGGCGATCCGCGTGCGGCCGACACCCTGGTGGGGCCGCTGATCGGGGGTGAGGCCTTCACCCGCATGCAGGCAGCGCTCGCCGCGGCGCGCGCGGCGGGGGCGCGCAT
>JAKLLJ010000363.1 GCA_023150215.1 Thauera sp.
TACCGACGGCGAGTACGTCCGCACCCTGCGCGTGCGCGCGTGGCGCAAGGCCGCACGCCCGGCGCTCGCCCGCCGCCCGGCCCTGTTCCTGCTGCTGGCCTGACGCCGCTCCGGGTCGCACTCAGGCGTTGGCGAGCAGCCAGCCTGAGAGCTCGCGCGGCGTGCGCAGGCAGGCGAGCGGCGCCTCGGCCTCGAGCGCCGCCAGCGGGTGGGCGCCGAAGCCCACCGCCAGCCCGGCAGTGCGTGCGTTCTTCGCCATCTGCAGGTCGTGGGTGGTGTCGCCGATCATCAGCGTGCGCTCTGGCGCCGCGCCGAGCTCGTCCATCAGCTCTTCGAGCATCGCCGGGTGAGGCTTGGAGAAACACTCGTCGGCGCAGCGCGTGGCATGGAAGTAGCGCCCCAGCCCGGTGTGACCGAGCGCACGGTCGAGCCCGACCCGGCTCTTGCCGGTGGCCACTGCGAGCAGATGACCGCGCGCGGCGAGCGCCTCGATCAGCTCGGCGATGCCATCGAACAGGCTCAACTCGTGATCGGACGACAGGTAGTGGTGGCGATAGCGCTCGACCATGCGCGGATAGGCCGCCTCGTCGAGATCGGGCACCGCGTGGCGCAGCGCGTCACCCAGCCCGAGGCCGATCACGTAGCGCGCGCGCTCGTCCGGAAGCTCGGCGAGACCGAGGTCGCGGGTCGCGGCCTGCATCGCACGCACGATCGCGCCGGCCGAGTCCATCAGGGTGCCGTCCCAGTCGAACACGATCAGGTCGAAACGCTCAGCCATGCTTTTTCTCCACGGCATCGAGCCGCTCGATGAAGGATTGAAGGTCGACCGGCAGCGGGGACTCGAAAGCCAGCACCTCGCCGCTCAACGGATGCTTCAAGCGCAACTGCGCCGCATGCAGGAACATGCGCCTGAGCCCCTCGCCCTCCAGGCGCTTGTTGAGCGCGAAGTCGCCGTACTTGTCGTCGCCGCACAACGGAAAGCCGAGGTGGGTCAGATGCACGCGAATCTGATGCGTGCGTCCGGTCTTGAGTTCCACCTCGAGCAGGCTGAACTCGCGCCAGCGCCTGACCAGGCGCACGATGCTGTGCGCCGCCTTGCCCTCGTCCGCGACGCGCACCCGGCGCTCGCCCTCTGCGGTCAGGTACTTGTGCAGCGACGCCTTGACGTGCTGCAGCGGGTTCGACCAGCGCCCCGGCACCAGGGTCAGGTAGCGCTTCTCGACCGTTCCGTCGCGCATCATGTCGTGCAGCGCGGTGAGCGCCGAGCGCTTCTTGGCGACGATCAGCAGCCCGGAGGTCTCGCGGTCGAGCCGATGCGCCAGCTCCAGCATGCGCAGCTCCGGGCGCTGCACGCGCAATTGCTCGATGACGCCGTAGCTCACCCCGCTACCCCCATGCACCGCCTTGCCCGAAGGCTTGTCGATGATCAGCAGCGCATCGTCCTCGAACACCACTGGCAGCGGCTTGCCCACCGGCGCAGGGGCGACGTGCGTGGGCTCGGCGATGCGCAGCGGCGGAATGCGCACCTCATCGCCCACTTGCAGGCGATAGGTTTGCTGCACACGCCGCCCATTCACCCGCACCTCGCCACTGCGCAGGATGCGATAGACGTGGCTCTTGGGAACGCCCTTGGCGATCCGCAGCAGGAAATTGTCGATGCGCTGGCCCGCCGCCGCATCATCGATGCGTTCGTGGCGAACCGCGATCGCTTTGCCTTCAATCATGGTCATGAAATATACTTCGCGGCGGTTAACCGGTCGTGGCCAGCCAAGTGCGGTGCTCGAAATTCCTGCAGGTCGAAACATCTGCCCCGGAAGAAGCACGCAGACTGCTGGCAATGAGCCCTGAAGAGCGCTCCCGGCTGACCCTTGCCCGCCATCCAAGGCCGAAAAGGCGCCGATGGTAACGCAAGCGATCCCCTTCGACATACCCATCCAGCCCGACGGTTGGATTTTGACGCGCAAGCCACATACGCAGGATCAAATGCTCCGGCCACGCAGCCCACCCGGCATCGCGGGCGGGAGCAAGAGAATTTCGACCAGCCGACCCATCACAGCCCGATCAACCCACCGGATGACAGCAGCAGTCCTACCCAATCGCTCCTGATCCCGGAAAGCGCGATGGTGCGCGCCGTTCGTCCTGCCCGTGTGTCCTTTCGCGGGAGAACGATCCAAATGAAGCGCATGCTTTTCAATGCGACGCAGGCCGAAGAACTGCGCGTCGCGATCGTGGACGGTCAGAAACTGATCGACCTCGATATCGAGTCGGCCGCCAAGGAAGAACGCAAGAGCAACATCTACAAGGCGATCATCACCCGCATCGAGCCCAGCCTCGAGGCGGCTTTCGTCGACTATGGCGCCGATCGCCACGGTTTCCTGCCGTTCAAGGAGATCTCGCGCAGCTACTTCCAGCCGGGCGTTGACGCCGGC
>JAKLLJ010000364.1 GCA_023150215.1 Thauera sp.
CTATCTTGGTGAAGCTGACAACCGGTGATGGCAGTCATGGAGCGAGACGAGTGAAACTCAAGGTCGATCAGGTCTTCATCGGCCGGGTTCGGCTGCTGTCGGCTGATGGCGAGCGTAGCGGCATCTTCAAGGCGCCGGTCGATGGCGCGGTGATGCTCGCCCCGACCGGGCTGGCGGGTGACGAGCAGGCCGACCTTCGTCATCACGGTGGAGTGGACAAGGCCTTGCACCATTACCCGGTCGAGCATTACGCCGTGCTCGGCGCACAGTGGCCGCAGTGCGCACCCGCGCTGGGCGCAGGTTTTCTTGGCGAGAACATCAGCACGAACGGCCTCACCGAGCACGATCTCTGCATCGGCGACGTGCTGCGCATCGGCAGCGCCCGTGTGCAGGTCAGCCAGACGCGCTCGCCGTGCTGGAAGATCGACCTGCGGCTGAAAGTGGAGGGCGCCTCCCGCTTCGTCGAGGCGGCGGGCATCACCGGCTGGTATTACCGGGTGCTACAGCCCGGCATGATTGCGGCGGGCGACGACATCGAACTGCTCGAGCGGCCCAATCCCTGGTTGACGCTCGCCACCTACTGGGACGCCGTCACCGCACACCGGCCCGATTCGGAACTGCTCGTCCGCATCGCCGCCGCTCCGGGCCTGGCCGCCGACAAGGCGCAACGCTGGCGCGAGCGCGCCGAATGGCTGCGTGTGCACGGCTGATCCGACGGAACGCGCGCGCTTGGCGACCACTGCGCTGTTTGCAGCTAGACTGGAAGCGGATGCGGCGACCGGGCGGGCATGACGCATCCGCGCTTGCACTCGCACAAGAGGGATCTCTGCATGGCCTTCAAGCTCACCGTATTCATCGCCATCCTGATTGCGATCGCCGTTCTCGGTGTGCGCGCCTACGCGGCGTCGGTGAGGGGATTCGAGGCCTCCCGCGGCGCGCGCGCGGCGGTAGAGGCGAGTGCGGACCAAACGCTGGAGCAATGAGGAGACCACCATGACCGATCGTGTATACAAACTCGTTGAAATCGTCGGCACGTCGAACGAAGGCAGCGATGCCGCCATTCGCAATGCGATCGAGACCGCAGCGAAATCGATTCGCCACATCGACTGGTTCGAGGTGGTGGAAACACGCGGTCATGTCGTCGACGGCAAGGTCGCGCACTTCCAGGTGACGCTGAAGATCGGTTTCCGTCTCGAGAGCGATTGAAACGATGCGCGGCCACCGCAGGCGGCCGCGCGTGTCCGGTGAAAGGGCTCAGACTGCGGTGGTACCGGTAATCTGGTGCAGCCGGGTCAGCGTGTCGCCGTCCAAGCGCAGTGCCCGAGCGAGATCGCGCAGGTAAGCCGCTTCGGCTGGCGTGTCGAGTTCGATCGCCAGCAGCGATGCCGCGTAGACCTCTGCCGCCACCGCCTCGTTGGGGACGCCGGCGACCAGCGCGGCAAGATCGAGTGGGCGACGCAGTTCGTCGATCAGGAACTGGCGCTCGTCCTCGCTCAGGCCATTCGCGCCGATCCGGCCGACGATGCGCTGGATCTCGTCCTCGCCGATTTCGCCATCGGCCTTTGCCGCCGCAATCATCGCACGCAGCACGAGTTCCTCGGTCGCCGGGGCGGTCATCGACTGCAGTTCGGGCGCCGCGAGACCGAGTGCGTCCGGCGCCAGCGAAGCCTGTTCGCGTCGATTGTCGGTCCAGTTCTTGAGCGCCGCCATCGCGATTGTGGCGAGGATCGCCATGCCCGCGTTACCACCGCGCTGGCCGCCTGCGCTCGAGGTGCCGCCGCCCAGCAGGCCACCGAGCAGATCCCCAAGCCCGCCACCGCCGCCCGCTGCGCCACTGCTGCGCCCGCCACCAAGCAAGCCACCGAGCAGGTCGCCCAGACCGCCTGCCGCGCCATCACCGCGCTGACCGCCGAGGAGGCCACCGAGCAGATCACCGATGCCCCCCGCGCCTACGGCATGGTCGAGACGGGAACGCCCCTGCCTGGCCATGCCCTGCTGGAGGATCTGGCCGAGGATGTTTTCGAGTCCCATTGCAGACTCCCATTCGTTGTACGGAATCCCCATTGTATCGGGCTTGCGCTTGCCGACGACGGGCTCGACACGTAAGCAGGCGTCGCCACCGGAAACGGCCGACGGCGCGGTCGAATTCGTTAGAATCGCGCTTTTGCGCCCCTGGCTTGCGCCGCTCGGGCGCGCTGTCAACACCATCCTGAAGGACTGCCCCGTGAAGTACATCTCCACCCGCGGCCACGCCGCCCAGCCCGCCAACCCCGAGTTCTGCGACATCCTGCTGGGCGGTCTGGCGCCCGACGGCGGCCTCTACCTGCCCGAATCCTATCCGCAGGTGACGCGCGCCGAGCTCGACGCCTGGCGCGGCCTGAGCTACGCGGAGCTGGCGTTTGCGATCCT
>JAKLLJ010000365.1 GCA_023150215.1 Thauera sp.
CCTCACCGCCGCAATGGCTTGTTCGAGACTTGCCGCATCGTGCGCCGAGCCGCCTTCGACATCCTTGGCGATGCGTTTGGTCATGCCGGCAAGCACCTTGCCCGGACCGCATTCGATGATCCTGCCCATCCCGCGACCGGCCATCGCCTGAACCAGTTCGATCCAGCGCACCGGCGCATATGCCTGGCGCACCAATGCATCGCGGATTTTTTCCGGCGCATCGTACACCGCGACATCGACGTTGTTGATGACGTCGATCGCCGGCGTGCAGATGTCGACGCCAGCCAGGCGCTCGGCGAGGCGCTCCGCCGCGGGGCGCATCAGCGCGCAGTGAAAGGGCGCCGACACCGGCAGCAGCACGGCGCGCTTGGCGCCCCTGGCCTTGGCGAGCTCGCTCGCACGCTCGACGGCGGCCTTGGCGCCCGCGATCACGATCTGACCCGGTGCGTTCAGGTTGGCGGCCTCGACCACCTGGCCCTGCGCGGCTTCGGCACACACTTCGCGCACCGCACCGGCCTCGAGCCCCATCACTGCAGCCATTGCACCTTCGCCCGCCGGCACGGCCTCCTGCATCGCCTGGGCACGGAAACGCACCAGCGGCACCGCGTCCTTGAACGCCAGCGCCCCCGCAGCGACGAGGGCGGAATATTCGCCCAGGCTGTGCCCGGCGACCATGGCCGGTCTGGGACCGCCCGCGGCGAGCCATGCACGCCACGCCGCGACCCCCGCAGTAAGCATCAGGGGCTGGGTATTGACCGTCAGCGCAAGGCGCTCGGTAGGGCCGTCGCACACCATCGCCCACAGGTCTTCGCCCAGTGCGTCGGACGCCTCGGCGAAGGTGTCACGGATCACGGCCGATTCACCATAGGCCGCCATCATGCCGACCGATTGGGAACCCTGGCCGGGAAAAATCAGCGCAAACGTCATGCTGTTCTCCGCTTTCACGAAATGAATGATGTCAGAAGTCGATCAGGGCGGCGCCCCAGGTGAAGCCGCCCCCCACGCCTTCGACCACGATGCGATGCCCCGGTCGCAGCTGGCCGGAACGCACCGCCTCGTCCAAGGCAAGCGGAATCGACGCCGCCGACGTGTTGCCATGGTGGTCGAGGGTGGTGACCACGCGCTCCATCGGCACCCCCAGGCGCTTCGCGGTGGCCTGGATGATGCGGATGTTCGCCTGGTGCGGGATCAGCCAGTCGATGCTGCCCGCATCGACGCCGGCCTGTGCCAGCACCTCGCCGGCCACGTCGCCGAGCACCTTGACCGCAAATTTGAACACCGCCTGCCCATCCATGCGCAGGAAGGGATCACCGATCACCTGGCCGGACGCCACACCGCCCGGCACGCAAAGAATCGGATGATGACTGCCGTCTGCATGCAGGGCGCTGGCGAGGATGCCCGGACGCTCGGAGGCTTCGAGCACGACCGCACCGGCGCCATCGCCGAACAGCACGCAGGTCGCACGATCGGACCAGTCGAGGATGCGCGAGAACACCTCGGCACCAATCACCAGCGCGCGCTTGTGACTGCCCGAGCGGATGAACTTCTCGGCAACGCTGAGCGCATAGACGAAGCCGCTGCACACTGCCTGCACGTCGAACGCAGCACCACCGTTGCGAATGCCGAGCTTGGACTGCACGAGCGCAGCGGTACTCGGAAAGATGTAGTCGGGCGTGGAGGTGGCGACGATGATGAGGTCGATGTCGTTCGGCTCGCAGCCGGCAGCCTCGATCGCACGCTCGGCAGCGAATTTCGCCAGGTCGCTCGAACCGATGTCGGCCGCAGCCAGGTGGCGGCTACGGATACCCGAGCGACTGACGATCCACTCGTCGGAGGTGTCGATGCCGCGTGCGACCAGGTCCGCGTTGCTGACCGGCTCGCCCGGCAGGTAGCTGCCGGTGCCGGCAATCCGTGCGTAGATCATGCCTTCACCTCATTCATGCTCGCCATCCGTTCGGTGATCCGCTCGATGAGCCGGTTGGAGGCCGCCTCGGCGGCACGCGAGAGCGCATTACCGAACGCGAGCACGTCGGCTGCACCGTGACTCTTGAGCACCACGCCGCGCAGGCCGAGCAGCGGCGCACCGTTGTAGAGACGGTGATCCACGCGCTTTTTGAAACGCTTGATCACCGGCATCGCCACCACTGCAATCAGGCGGGTGAGCAGCGTGCGCTTGAATTCCTGCTTCAGGAAGACGCCGATCATCTGCGCGAGGCCTTCGGAAGTCTTGAGCGCGACGTTGCCGACGAAGCCATCGCAGACCACGACATCGACCGTTCCTTCGTAGATGTCGTTGCCCTCGACGTTGCCCTGGAAGTTGAGCCCGCTGTTGCGCAGCAACTCCCCGGCTTCCTTGACCACGTCGTTACCCTTGATGACTTCCTCGCCGATG
>JAKLLJ010000366.1 GCA_023150215.1 Thauera sp.
GCCCCGGCTCCGCAAGCCCTTGATCGTTGCGGTGAGGGGACTGGCGGCGGGCGGAGGGTGCGAACTGGTGGAGATGTGCGACATCGTGCTCGCCGCCGCTTCGGCGCGCTTCTGCCATCCCGAGATCACGCTGGGTGCCATGCCCGGTGCCGGCGGCACGCAGCGGCTGGCGCGGGTCGTGGGCAAGCATGTCGCGCTGGACCTGCTGCTGACCGGGCGCGCCCTGAGCGCGGGCGAGGCGCTGGCCGCCGGGCTGGTTTCGCGCGTGGTTCCGGATGAAGAACTCGAAGCCGCGGCCATGTCCGTCGCCCGGCTCGTGGCGTCGTACTCGAACCCGGTCGCCTGCAGGATCAAGGCCGCGGTCAATGGGGCGCAGGTCGGGCTCGACGCCGGACTGGCCATGGAGCGCACGCTGTTCCACGCGTGTTTCTCCGAGCACGACTTTCGCGAGGGGCTCGCCGCGTTCACGGAGAAGCGGAAGCCGAGATTCGAGCATCGGTGAGGGCTCGAAGGCCGGTCGCCGCAGCCGGGCGGCGTGGCGGAGGTGCGGCGCAATCAACCGGGCCTGTGGCGCGTCGGCAATGATCCTGTCCTCACTCAAGCGTGCGCCGGGTCGTTTCCTTGTGCTCGGGTGATCGCCAAGCGAAGGCCGGCTGCGTTCAGCACGGCTAGAAACGTCTTGAGCGTGGGGTTGCCCTTTCCGCTGAGGCTTTTGTAGAGACTTTCGCGGGGCAGGCCGGCGCGCTGGGCGACTGCCGCCATCCCTTGCGCTTCGGCGATGTGGCGAAGTGCTTGCAGGAATGCTTCTTGTCCGCCGGGCTCGTCGAGGGCGTTCAGGCTTTCGGTCAGATATTCGTCGGCGAAGTCCGGGTCTTCTCGCAGGAGTTCGACCACGGTTTCATCATGCGAGCGGGATCCTCGTTGGTTCATCGCGCGTTCCTCCTTTTCCAGTCTGCGAGGTAGGCTAGTGCAGTCTCGATGTCGCTTATCTCGATCATTTTGTCGACTATAGATTACAAGCTGCGTTCGGCAGCCGCGAGACGACGGGGCTTTCATTTGCTCGTCGTGGAATCCGTCAGCTTCCAGATCTGAAGCGCCACGACGGCCGGCGGGTGAGTCGGGAGGTCGTGTAGGGCTCAGGCGGATTCCGCCCCCGGCGCCCTCCGCCCGCGCAGGTAAAATGCGCTTTTGCCCGCCCCCCGCCCCCCCGATGCCCGCCAGCCCCTCGGCCCCGCGCCGCCCCGAACTCCTCGCCCCCGCCGGCACCCTCGACATGATGCGCACCGCCTTCGCCTACGGCGCGGACGCGGTGTATGCCGGGCAGCCGCGCTACTCGCTGCGCGTGCGCAACAACAGCTTCGGCCAGCTCAACACGCTCGCGGCCGGCATCGCCGAGGCGCACGCCGCCGGCAAGCTGTTCTACCTGGTCGCCAACATCACCCCGCACAACGCCAAGCTGCGCACCTTCGAGGACGACATGGCGCCGGTCGTGGCGATGAAGCCCGACGCGCTGATCATGGCCGACCCGGGGCTGATCCTGATGGTGCGCGAGCGCTGGCCGGAGGTGCCGATCCACCTCTCGGTGCAGGCCAACACCACCAATTACGCATCGGTGCGCTTCTGGCAGTCAGTGGGGGTCAAGCGCATCATCCTGTCGCGCGAGCTGTCGCTCGACGAAGTCGCCGAGATCCGCGACGCCTGCCCGGACATGGAGCTGGAGGTCTTCGTGCACGGTGCGCTGTGCATCGCCTACTCCGGGCGCTGCCTGCTGTCGGGCTACTTCAACCACCGCGACCCCAACCAGGGCAGCTGCACCAACTCCTGCCGCTGGGACTACAAGCTGCACGAGGCCGCCGAGGACGCCGCCGGCGACGTGCAGGCCTGCGGCGGCGCGCCGATCGGCAACCCCAAGGACGCCGGCGCGGTCGGCACCGCCACCCGCAGCGCGCTCGACACCGCGCAGGGCCTCGCACTCGGCGGCGGCCCGCGCCACCTCGGCGGCAGCAAGCTGTGGCTGCTGGAAGAAGGCACCCGCCCGGGCGAGCGGATGCCGATCGAGGAAGACGAGCACGGCACCTACATCCTCAACTCGAAGGATCTGCGCGCGATCGAGCACGTGCAGCGCCTGGTCGAGATCGGCGTCGATTCGCTCAAGATCGAAGGCCGCACCAAGAGCCCCTACTACGTCGCCCGCGCCGCCCAGGGCTACCGGCGCGCGATCGACGATGCGGTGGCCGGGCGGCCCTTCGATGTACGCCTGCTCGGCGAACTCGAGGGCCTGGCCAGCCGCGGCTACACCGACGGCTTCTATCAGCGCCACTCCACCCCCGAGCAGCAGAACTACCTGCGCGGCCATTCCGAATCCGGGCGCAGCCTGCTGGT
>JAKLLJ010000367.1 GCA_023150215.1 Thauera sp.
CGCGCGACACAGTCGTCGTGGAAGGGGCAGCGCGTGCAGGCCGGTCGGCCGCGGGTGCACAACGTGGCGCCGAGGTCCATCTGGGCCTGGATGTAGCGCCCGATCTCGCGCTCGGGCAGGAGCGACTCGGCGAGCGCCCACAGGCGCTGCTCGACTGCGCGCTCCCCGGGGAAGCCCTCGACGCCGAAGATCCGGCACAGCACGCGCTTGACGTTGCCATCGAGGATCGCGGCGCGCTCGGCGAAGGCGAAGGCGGCGATCGCCGCCGCGGTGGAACGGCCGACGCCGGGCAATTCGGCGATTGCCGTGGCGCTGCGAGGGAACGCGCCGCCGTGTTCGTTGGCGATGAGCTGCGCTGCGCGGTGCAGGTTGCGCGCACGCGCGTAGTAGCCGAGCCCGCTCCACAGCGCCATGACGTCCTCGACCGGCGCCGCAGCGAGTGCGCCGATGTCGGGAAAGCGCGCGAGGAAGCGCTGGTAATAGGGAATCACCGTGTCCACCTGAGTCTGCTGCAACATGATCTCCGACAGCCAGATGCGGTAGGGGTCGTTGCTTCCCTGCCAGGGCAGGTCGTGGCGACCGTGCGCGCGCTGCCATTCGAGCAGGCGGGTGGAGAATTCGCTCATGTGCTTTCGTTCCGTGTATGCCGCGTGTGCTCTCGACGCTGCCGGCGTGCGCGGCGATAATCCGCCCTCGATCTACATCCGAGCAGCGCGGACCACCGCGCCCGTCCGTCCATGACCCCTCAGAACACCTCCGGCGAAGACTTCCAGCGCCGCTTCCGCAACGCGCTCGGCATGTTCGCCACCGGCATCACCGTGGTGACCACGCGCACGCCCGCCGGCGAGCCGATCGGGCTCACGGTCAATTCCTTCAACTCGGTGTCGCTCGATCCGCCACTGGTGGTGTGGAGCCTGGCCAATGAGCTGCCCGGCAGGGCGCTGTTCGAAGGCTGCGAATACTACGCGATCAACGTCCTCGCCGAAGACCAGATGGAGCTGTCGCAGCGTTTTGCCAGCCGGCTCGGCGAAAAGTTCGGCGGCCTGCCGTTCGCCACCGGTGTCGGTGGCGCGCCGCTGCTCGAGGGCTGCTGCGCGCGCTTCGTGTGCCGCAACACGGTCCGCCATCCGGGGGGTGACCACGTGGTCTTCATCAGCGAAGTGGTGGATTTCGACCTCGCCGGGGAGCGCCTGCCGCTGTTGTACTTCGGCGGCGCCTATCGGCAGGTGCGCGCCTGAGCCCTTGACGCGCCGACCGGCGCGGCTTGTTCCTGCGCGTGCGGGAAGACCAGGGCCGACGCCCGCGCTGGCGCTCACCCCGCGCGCGGTGGTGTTTCACCCTCGTCTTCGGCGATCAGCTCGACCTCGTAGGGCAGCGAGGGGTCGAAGGCCAGCACCATCCACTCGAGCCTCTTCCTGACCGCGTCGAGATCGGTGGCGTCGCCCTGCAGGCACAGTGCGTCGCGGCAGAACGCGCCCTCGGGGTGCAGGTTCCATGCGCTGGCCGGCACGATCGCGCATTCCGCGATGTGGCCGTCGGTCACCTTCACCCAGCACAGCAGCACGCCGCGGGCGGTGATGATGCGTGCCATGCCGATCCCGGGCGCTGCGGCGCAGGCATCGATCAGCGGCGCGACGTCTTCGCTTTCCGGGTGACGCATCGTGCTCGCACAGTCGGCGACGTCGATCGCCTTGGCGAACAGGCGTGCGGAGATGCGGTCGCCGCGATCGAGCAGCAGGCGAACCAGAGGCGATGCCGCATGGCGCGCGAGCGGTCCGGTCTCTGCCGTCTCACCCGCCCACAGCGGTTGACGGATGAATTCGGCGCTCGGCCAGACGCCTACCGCGGTGACCCAGGCCGCGGCGCTCGTCGTGCCGAGCAGCGAGGTGCGCCGTGTGGCCGGCACCGCGGAGGGGCCGAGCGCGATCAGTTCGGACAGCACCGAGCTGAGGCTGCCGCCGCCGGCGAGGCGGTCGAGAAATTCGCCGATGCCGTGAGGCATGCGGATCTGGTTGAAGAAGCCGGCCAGCATCTCGCGCGCGACCAGGTCGAGCACGTCGCCGCCGAGCAGGAAGTCGTTCTCGTGCTCGCCCGCGCGCGCCAGGCGGCGATGAAACTCGGCGTAGCGGTTGGCGCGCGGCTCGAAGCCGAGGCAGGGGGGCCAGTCGATGAGCAGCCGGCGCAGGTGCACATCGATCATCTCGGCGGCCAGCCGGCGCTCGGTGCGCAGGCGCTCGCCGGTCTGCGGTGGCGGATCTCCGATCGCGGCGGCGCAGGCGAGCGCCAGCCCGTGCGCATGGGCCTGGGGGCTGTGACTGGCGTGTGCGCGAAGATGCTCGATGCCCTCCGCGGGCG
>JAKLLJ010000368.1 GCA_023150215.1 Thauera sp.
CCGAAGCGGCCGTGTCCGCACACGATCCAGTTGCCGCGCGGCGGGTCGCGGCGTTGTTCGACGCGGTTGCCGGGGATGCCGGTGAGCCAGCCGAAGAGCTGTGAGGCCTTGGGCGCGTGCAGCGAGAGCGCGAGCGTTTCGCTGAAGCGCTCGAAGGGGTTGATGATGTGGCGGGTGCCGAAGGAGGCCATGTTGGCCGAGGTGGCGTTGCGCTCGGCGCGGCACAGCGCCGGCACGCGCGGGGCGAGCAGGCGGGCGGCGATGGCGACGGCCAGGTTGGTGGCGTCGTCATTGGTGAGCGCGATCACGCCGATGCAGCTCGGGTGGGTGAGGCCGGCGAACTTGAGGGTCTCGGGATTGCTTGCGTCGGCACAGATCGCCGGCACATCCATGGCGTAGCTGTGCAGGTCGAGCTCGCCGATCTTGTTCTCGTCCACCTCGATCACCACTGCGCGCGTGCCCATGCGGTCGAGCGCGTCGCAGATAAGGCGGCCGGTTTCGCCGTAGCCGCACACCAGGTAGAAAGGCTCGCGCAGCCGCCGCACCGAACGCAGGAAAGTGTGCATCGCGATCGCCTGGCGCAGGCTGCGGTCGGCGAGCAGGTTGAACACCGAGCCGAGGGTGTAGGCCCAGCCGATCACCGACAGGTAGATGCTCACCATCACCCACAGCCGCTGCTGGTCGGAGAAGGTGTAGGGAATCTCGCCGAAGCCGATCGTGGTCGCGGTGTAGCTGATGAAGTAGAAGGCGTGGAAGAAGCTGAGGTAGCTGGTCTGGCCATCGACCTCCGGCCCCGGCACCAGGGTGAGCCCGAGCACCGAGATCGAGAACAGCACGATCAGCAGGATCAGCGGCGCGCGCAGGCGGCGCAGGATCAGCAGGAAGATGCTGTGATGGCGGGCGAGAGCCTGCTGCACGGCGTTGGCCTCGAGCGCGGGGCGATCAGCGGCGCTGCATGATCGTCTCCGCGATCAGGATGATCACCGAGACGATGTTGGCGAACAGCGCGCCGCCCGACAGCGAGACCACGCGCGAGACCATCTCGGGCGTCAGGCCGTCGGCGCTGACGTGCGCGGCGTAACCCCAAACCATTGCCGCGGTGAGCAGCTGCAGGTCGGCCACCAGGCTGGTGGATAGATGCACCGCACCGATCTGCGTGCGGTCGCCAAACTTGAGCACGGTGGCGATCAGGCTGACGACGAGCGCGGCGAAGAGCTCGTAGATGTCGTGGTGCGCGGCGTTGTCGATGTCACCGACGAAAAAGCCGAAGTTCAGCGTGGCGGCGAGCACGATGAAGAAACCGAAGATGACTTTTTCGAGGTTCATGGTCTTCCCTTCCGCACGCGCGCGGCGCACACGATGACGATGGCGCAATTATGCCCGCGCCGGCATCGCCATGTCGCGCCGCGCGGATCACGCGCCGCGCGGCCGGGTCTCGCGGGCGTTTGCAGATTCCCGGGTGGCTCGGGTATGCGGGCGTTTGGGCTTCTCCTGGTGGCTGGGTCCCGCACGCGTTTACGCTTGACCGGGCGGCCCGGGTCCCGCGGGCGATTGCGCTTGACCGGGCGCGGGACCTGCGGACGCATGCGCTTTTCTGTAGGAGCGCCGGAAGGCGCGAACGGCCGACTGGCCCGGACGCAGGCCGGGAACCGCGCCCGGGCGAGCGAGGACGCCGACGCACCTCAGCCGTGGATGTCCCCGTCCACGTAATACCAGCATCCGCCCTCGCGCACGAAGCGGCTGGTCTCGTGCAGGCGTTGGGCGCGGCCGCCGACGCGGTAGCGGGCGAGGAACTCGACCTCGGCGTGATTCTCGATGAGCGGACGATGGGCGCGCACGTCGAGACCGATCCATTTCGGCGGCGGCTGTTCGTCGAGCGCGAGGTGCTCCGGGCGGGTGGACGGATGCCAGCTCGCGAGCAGGTAGGCGGTGTCGCGCAGCGTGAAGGCGGTGTAGCGTGAGCGCATCAGCGCCTCGGCAGTGGACGCCGGGCGCGCGCCCGACAGCGCCGGCCCGCAACAGGTGCCAAAGGCGTGGCCGGAGCCGCAAGGGCAGGGGGCGGTGGAGTTCATGAGGGCGGAGTATAGCGACGCCAATCGCCTGCTGTAGGAGCGGCGGAAGCCGCGAAGACGGCGGTCGGGTGCTCGGCGCGCGTGCCGGTGTGTACCGCCACATTCGCGCCTGCCGGCGCTCCTGCAGGAAACGCCGCGCATCCGGAGCTTTGTAGGAGCGGCCGAAGCCGCGAATGGGGCGTGGGCAACACGCGGCGGCCGATCGTGGGGATATCCCCCACGAGGTGACGAAGGCGTAGAATCATGCCGCTCTGATGCAGGTCGAGGCGTGTTGGTGTTG
>JAKLLJ010000369.1 GCA_023150215.1 Thauera sp.
CGAGATTGCCGGTGCCGACCTGGCGCGCATCGGTCCGCGCTGGCTCGCGCCGCTGCTGGCGCCGGCGAGTGCGGCGCGCTTGAACTTCGCCGGGCGGGCGGACGCGCGCCTGGCATGGCGCGACGGCCGCCTCGACACCGCAGCGCTGACGCTCGACGGGGCCGGCTTTGGCCTCGCCGCGGCGACAGGTTCCGCACCCGGCGTGCCGGCTGAGCTTGGCGATGCGTCGGTGGCGGAGGGTGAGGCGCTTGCGCGAGCGATCGCGCAGCCAAGGGGTGACGACCTGCTCGCGCTCGGACCGATATCCGGCGCACTTGCGTGGTCGGCCCGACAGCCCGGGCGCGCCACGCTGCAGGTGGCGGGCGGGCGCTGGGAGAAGCTGACGCTGGGCGCCTTCGCGCTCGATGCCGAACTGGAAGCCCGCACGCTGCGCCTGGCGTATGCGCGGGTGCCGCTCCTCGATGGGGCGCTGGTGTTCGAGAACCTGCGGCTTGTCCGCGGCGACGGTGGCTGGGAGGGGCGCGGTGGCGTGGTGCTGGAGCCGGTATCGATGCCGCTGTTCACCGCGGCCCTTGGACTGCCGCGCATGGCGGGCGTGATGTCGGCGGCGCTGCCCGGTGTGCGCGTCACCCCGGGCGAGATCGCGCTCGACGGCGCACTGGTGGTGTCGGTGTTCGATGGCTGGCTGCAGGCGACCGGGTTGCGATTGCGCGAGCCCTTCGGCGTGGCCGCGCACCTGGTCGCGGAGGTCGAGGCGCGCCACATCGATCTCGCCCAACTCACCGAGGCGTTCAGCTTTGGCAGCATCAGCGGCCATGTCGATGCCGAGGTGCGCGGGCTCGAGCTTTTGCACTGGCGGCCGACCGCATTCGACGCCCGTATCGCCAGCATCGCAGGCAGCGAGCGGCGTCGCATCAGTCAGCGCGCGGTGCAGAACCTCAGCGCTCTCGGTGGCGGGGGAGCCGTTGCGGCGGTGCAGCGTAGCCTGCTGCGCCTGTTCGATACCTTCGGTTATCGCGAGCTGGGGCTGCGTTGCCGGCTTGCCGTCGACGTATGCGAAATGGGTGGTTTGGAGGGCGCGGACGGCGCCGATGGCGGCTTCGTGATCGTGCGCGGGGGTGGCGTCCCGGCGCTCGATGTCATCGGCTACAATCGGCGCGTGGATTGGAACGAGCTTGTCGCCCGCCTGCAGCGCGTGGTGGCCGGGGACGTTTCGGTCACCATCCAATGAATACGCACACTCCACGAGGACGGCATGACTCCTGCTCCGCGGTGGCTGCTCGCAGCGGCGCTGGCCGCGACGATGTCGGCCTGCGTCACGATCAACATTTATTTCCCGGCAGCGGCGGCAGAAAAGGCCGCCGACCGCATCATCGACGAGGTGTGGCAGTTGCGCGAAGGCACGTCCGTTGCGCCCGCCGCCGGGGAGGGGGCGAAATGAAGCCGGTGTCCGTATCCATGCCTCGGCTGGGCGCCTCGATTGTCGGGCTCGCGCTCGCGGTTGCCGCCCACGCGCAGGGCAACCTCGAGATCGACACCCCGGCGGTGTCCGCGTTGCGCAAGTCGATGCAGCAGCGCCATGCGCAGCTCGCGCCCCTGTATGCGTCGGGCGCAGCGGGCATCGCTGCCGACGGCACCGTGGCGTTGCGCGAGGCGGCAAAGGTGCCGCTCGCCGCACGTGGACAGGCCAATGCCGTGATTGCCGCCGAGAACGCCGACCGCGCGGCGCTGTATCGCGAGATCGCTCGCGCCAACGGTCATCCCGAGTGGGAGGGCGGCGTGCGCCGCACCTTCGCGCAGCGCTGGGTCGAGCGTGCGCAGCCGGGCTGGTGGGTGCAGCAGGGCGACTCCTGGGTGAGGAAATGATGCCTGTCCTCGTTTTCGACATCGAGACCATTCCCGACGTCGCCGGCATCCGCGCCATCGAGAGCCTGCCCGCGGGCCTGTCCGACTTCGAGGTCGCCGAGTGGGCCTTCCAGCAGCGCCGGGCAAGCCACGGCAACGATTTCCTGCCGCACCACCTGCAGCGCGTGGTCAGCATTTCCTGCGCCCTGCGCGACGCACAGCAGTTCAGGGTGTTCTCGCTGTCCGAGCCGGAAAGCGGCGAGGGCGAGATCATCCAGCGCTTCTTCGATGGCATCGAGCGCTACACGCCGCAGATCGTGTCGTGGAACGGGGGCGGCTTCGACCTGCCGGTTCTGCACTACCGCGGCATGCTCCATGGCGTTGCCGCGCCGCGCTATTGGGACCAGGGCGAGGGCGATTACCATGACTCTCGCGACTTCAAGTGGAACAACTACATCAGCCGCTACCACAACCGTCATCTCGATCTGATGG
>JAKLLJ010000036.1 GCA_023150215.1 Thauera sp.
TCAGTCGCCGCAGCAGGGCCAGCGTCTCGAGCGCAGAAAGGCCGGGCGGGAACATCTCGTCCTCGGTCGACAGCGGCTCGACCTCACACTGCATGCCCGCCAGCTCGATTGCGGTCATGCGCGCCGTGACCCACTCGATGCATTCGCCCAGCTTCTGCGCCATCGGGCGCGGATTGAAGGTCCACACATCGCCACCGAGCGCCGCCGGTCCGGGCAGCGGACGGCGCGCACTCGCCTGCGGACCGAGATCCGCACCCAGATCGACCCACCACGCCGCCGCCCTCAGGTCTGCGCCCGCCGCTGAAAACGCCGCCGTCGCCAGCACGCGGCCATCGAGAAAATCGTAGAGCCATGCAAGCTCACGGCCGGTCAGCCCCTCCGGCTGCACCACCGCAACGGCGAGCAGGCGCAGGTACGCGCAGCGCAGCGCATCGCCCACCGCAGCCGCAGCCAGGTCGTGCCGGGCAGCGATGCCATGCGCCATCCGCCACGCGCCGGCCGGCGGCGCGGCGGCGGCAAGCCCCGCCACCACGAACACTTCGGCGAGCAAGTCGAGCGCACGCAGGCCCAGCTCACGATCCGACGCGGATGTCAGCGGGCGGCTGCGTCGCCCCTCGCCCGCCACACCGGCCACCCCGGCCATCGCGCCGACGACGTCGAGGGCAAGGGCGCACAGCAACTCGCTGGCTTCGAACAGCGCCACGTCCACGGGCAATTGGCGGGCGAGCATCCGCGGCCGCAAACGTTCGGCAATATCGGTGGTACGCTCCGCCACTGCACACAGCAACTGCGGATTCGTGGCAAGGCTGCTGGCGGCGAACGCTTCCTGCAGGTGAGCACGCAGCGCAGCGAGGTCGTCGTCAACAAGATCTGCCGGCTCGGCTTCCAGCCAGCGGATCAAATCCTGCTCTGCAACGGGCGGTGTCGAGGGCGCTTCCATGTACGATGGCGTGGTCGGGTTCAGCGCGCATTCTAGCCTCTTCACACGCGGCCACGCCGCACCGCCTGCAACAAGCCGCACTGTGCTGGCGAGCCCGAGCCATGCTTCGTGGCAATGGCGCTCAAACTCCTTGTCTGCAGCGCAAGATCCACCTATAATCCGCGGTTTTCCGCATTCACCGATCAGGAATACCAGATGGTCGTCATTCGCCTTGCCCGTGGTGGCGCCAAAAAGCGCCCGTTCTTCAACATGGTCGTTGCCGATTCGCGCAACCGCCGCGACGGCCGCTTCATCGAGCGCGTCGGTTACTACAACCCGATCGCCTCCGGTGCCGAGAAAGGTCTCGTCATCAACGCCGAGCGCTTGGCCTACTGGCAGCAAAACGGCGCCCAACTGTCGCCAACGGTCGCCCGCCTGGTCAAGCAGGCCGGCAAGGCTGCCGCCTGATCGACCGCGGTCTGCGGCAGACAAGCGCATGATCGTACTGGGGCGCATCGTCGCCCCTTTTGGCGTTCAGGGCTGGCTCAAGATCCACCCTTTCGGTGACGATTCCGCCTCGTGGCGGAAGATGTCGCACTGGTGGCTTAGTCGCGACGACGGCGCGCCCGACGCGCAGTGGAAGCAGTACGCGCTCGAAACGTGCCGTCCACACGGCAAGGGATTGGTTGCCGCGCTGCGCGAGGTTGCCGACCGCAGTGCCGCAGAAGCGCTCGATGGCTTCTACATCGCTGCACCACGCGAGTCACTGCCCCCGCCTGCCGAAGGCGAGTACTACTGGGGTGACCTCGTCGGGCTGGCGGTCGAGAATGAAGCCACGGAAGCACTCGGTACGGTCGCCGGCCTGATCTCCACCGGTGCGCACGATGTCCTGCAGGTGCGCGACAACGACGGGAAGCAAGCCACCGAAAGGCTGATCCCCTTCGTCGCCGCCTACGTGCTCGACGTCGACCTGGCCGCCCGGCGCATCCGGGTGAGCTGGCAGAAAGACTGGTAAGTCGGGACTGTGGACCGCCGGTGAATCCGCAGATTTCCGAAGGCAACACGGCGCAGGAAGCATCGAGCGGGCTCATGAGCGGGATGCGTCGCTACGACGTGATCACGCTGTTCCCCGAGATGTTCTCTGCCCTGACCGGTAGCGGCATCACGCGGCGGGCGGTCGATCGCGGGCTCTACGCGCTCGGTTTGCACAATCCGCGCGATTACACCACCGACCCGCATCGCACGGTGGACGATCGCCCCTATGGCGGCGGGCCTGGCATGGTGATGCTGGCCGAGCCGCTGATGCAGTCGATCGCCGCCGCACGCGCAGCACAACAGGCTGCGATCGGGCGCAGCGGCAGGGTGATCTATCTGTCACCTCAGGGCCGCAGGCTGGCGCAGTCGGTCGTGATGGAACTGGCGGCCGAACCGGGCCTGGTGCTCTTGTGCGGCCGTTATGAGGGCGTGGATCAGCGCCTGATCGACCGCGAGGTCGATGAAGAACTCTCGCTCGGCGACTTCGTGCTGTCGGGCGGTGAGCTGCCGGCGATGGTGCTGCTCGACGCCATCGTGCGCCAGCTGCCCGGCGCGCTCAACACCGCGGATTCGGCGCAGGAGGATTCCTTCGCCGATGGCCTGCTGGACTGTCCGCACTACACGCGGCCGGAGGTGTACGAAAACGAGCGTGTGCCCGAAGTGCTGATGTCGGGCAACCACGCGGCAATCCGCCGCTGGCGGCTGAAGCAGTCCCTCGGCCGCACCTGGCAACGTCGGCCAGACCTGCTGGCGACGCGGCTGCTGAGCAAGACCGAATTGAAACTGCTTGACGAGTTCAGGCAGGAGCAAGCCGGGGCGGAAGGCGAAGTCGCCTGACGGCCCTTCTACAAACGGCGCGTACCAGGTTGCGACCTGCTCTGCGGCCAGGCCGATGCAAGACGCAAAGGCCGATAACATCGATGGAGTTTCTGCAATGAACCTGCTTCAGCAACTCGAACAAGAAGAGATGGCCCGCGTCTCGGAAGGCAAGATCATTCCCGAATTCGGTCCCGGCGATACCGTGATCGTCCAGGTGAAGGTCAAGGAAGGCACGCGCGAGCGTCTGCAGGCCTACGAAGGTGTGGTCATCGCCAAGCGCAACCGCGGCCTCAACTCCTCGTTCATCGTCCGCAAGATCTCCTCGGGCGAAGGCGTCGAGCGCACCTTCCAGACCTACTCGCCGCTGGTCGCTGGCGTCGAGGTCAAGCGCCGCGGTGACGTGCGTCGCGCCAAGCTGTACTACCTGCGCCAGCGCTCGGGCAAGTCGGCGCGCATCAAGGAAAAGCTGGACTACAAGGCCGCCGCTGCCAAGCGCGCTGCCCAGCAGCAACAGGAAGGCTGATCGCCCCCTGCGATCGCTTGAACGAAACGGGCCTGCGGGCCCGTTCTTTCGTTCACCGACGCCGCCATGCGAGGCTTGGCAGACGCAGCACGAACCGGAAGGCAGAGCCGATCCGTGCAGGAGGGCTCAGCGCCGTTCGACGCGGTGCATCAACCAGAACGCTGCGACGAGGAAGATCAGGCTCGGGGTTAGCGCGGCCATGAACGGCGGCCAGGCGTTGATCATGCCGAGATTGGAGAACAGGCCGTTGAGCAGATGGAAGGCCACGCCCAGCATCACCCCCATGAAGATGCGCGCGCTCGCCCCACCCATGCGGTCGTGGATGAAACCGAAGGGCATCGCCAGCGCCATCATCACCAGCGCGGTGAAGGGATAGATCAACTTCTTCCACAACGCGATCTCGAAACGGTCGGCGTTCTGGTTGTTTTCGCGCAAGTGATTGATGTAGGTCCACAGCCGACCAAAAGGCATGTGCTCCGGCGACACCATCAGCACGCCGAGCACCTCGGGCGTCAGCGCCGAGCGCCAGCGGATCTCCGGCAAGCGCTCGACCTCGGTACGATCACCGTGAAAACGCGTGCGCTGCACATCGAGCAGCCGCCACTCGCCCTCGCCGTCGAAGACGCCGGTCGCTGCCTCGGCGATCGACTCCAGCGCATAGTCCTCGTTGAACGCATAGACGCGCGCACCACGCATGCTGCGATCCGGCATCAGCGTGCGCACGTTGATGATCAGGCGTCCGTCCTTCACCCACAAGCCCGAGCGCAGTTGTTGCGACACCGTCGCCTTGGTCGCAGTGAGTTTCCACTCCTCGGCAGCAGCCTCCGCCGGTGGCGCGACGTACTCGCCGACCAGGAAGATCAGCAGTGCGAATACTCCGCCGATCAGGCCGAGCACACTCATCAGCAGCGCATTCGACATCCCCGACGCGCGCATCACGGTGATCTCGGAGTTCTTCGCCAGGGTGGCGAGCGCGTACAAGGTGCCGATCAGCACCGCGATCGGCATCAGTTCGTAGACCCTCGCGGGCAAGGTCAGCGCGACGTAGACCAGCGCCTGGTAGAGCGTGTAGCCGCCCTTGCCCACGTCCTCGAGCTCATTGATGAAGTCGAAGAAGGCGAACAGGCCGAGAAAGGCCACTAGCACCAGCGCACTGGCAGCGAAGATCTCGCGCGCAAGGTAGCGCAGCAGCACCGGGCTCATGCGCGCCTCCGCCAGAACGGCGAGACCGCCAGCCGCTTGTGGAACATCAGCGCGAGCGCAGCGAGCACCGCCAGGTGCGGCAGCAACAGGCCGGCCACGAAACCGAGCTTGCCCTGCGCCACCCACGACTGGAACACCGAGATCGCGTTGCTGTAGAGCAGATACACCAGCAGGGCCACGAGCATGTTGTTGGCACGCCCGGCACGCGGATTGACGAAGGACAGCGGGATCGCCATCAGCGCCAGCAGCAGCGCCACCAGCGGCATGCCGAAACGTCCCACCAGTTCGCCCAGGCCACGCGCTTCGGGTTGCGCAAGCAGCACGCCGGTGGGCAGGGCGCGGATGCGCGCCTGCTGGCCGGGGTTGCCGCGGGGCGCTGGCAGCCTCCTTCGACTCCATCCTGATCTGGTAGCGCTCGAACTCCATCACGCGATACTCGGGGGTACCCGGGGTGCCGTCGTAGCGGCGCCCCTTCTCGAGCACCACGAAGCGCCGCCCCTCCTCGTCGCTGTGCAGGTAGCCCTCGGCTGAAGCGATCACGACCAGCTGCCCGCTGCGCGTCTGCTCGCTGACGAACACGTTGCGCACCCGACCGTCCTCGCCGGCGCCGACCTCGACGAAGAACACCCGCTGTGCGCTGCTCGATTCGCGGAACACGCCAGGGGCGACCCGGTGCGTGTCGTCGCGACTTTCCAGGCGCTCGCGATACTCCGCACTCTTCTGCTGCGCCCACGGCGACAGCCACAGCGAGCCGGCGCCGATCACCGCCACCAGCGGCAGGGCGAACAGCAGCACCGGAGAAATCCATGCCGTCAGCGGTACGCCGGAGGCGAACCACACCACCATCTCGGAATCCCGGTAGCTGCGCGACAGCGACACCAGGATGGCGATGAACAGCGTGAGCGTGAGCACGGTGGGCAATTGCGCGAGCGCGCCGAAGCCGATCAGTGCCGCCACCGCGTCGGCCGGCACACGGCCGCCCGCCGCCTGGCCGAGCAGGCGGATGAGCACGGTTGAGATCAGGATCGCGAACAGCGCCACGAACACCGCGGCCGCCGTCTGCGCGAATTCCCGTTGCAGGGCACGCCGGAAAATCATCGGGCGAAGGTCGATACCGGGATGGGGCCGGGCCGGATGCCGCGGCGCATGTCGATGGGAAGCGTTTTTGACGCCCCGGTTGCGAACACGCCATAATCTGCGGCAATCGAACCTAGGCATCCGAACGAGGAAAAGCGCATGGAATTTACCATAAAGACCGCCAGCCCGGCGAAGCTCAAGACCGGCCTGCTGGTGCTCGGCGCCTTTGCCGGCGGCAAGCTGCCCGCGCTCACCGCCGCCGCCGATGGCGCAACCGAGGGCCGTATCGCCCACCTGATCAAGCGGGGCGACCTCGACGACAAGGCGGGCGCCACGCTGCTCATCCCGGAGCTTGCCGGCGTGCACGCCGAGCGCGTGCTGCTGGTGAGTCTGGGCAAGGACGACGAATTCGGCGACAGGGCCTATCGTGACGCCCTCGGCGCTGCGGCCAAGGCCCTCGCTGCCGGTCCGGCAAAGGATGCCGTGGTGGCGCTCGCCGACGTCGAGCTGCCCGGCCGCGATGCCGCCTGGCGGCTGCAGCAGGCCGCGCGCATCGTCGCCGATGGCGCCTACCGTTTCGATGCGCTGAAGTCGGACAAGGACAAGAAGGCGGCGAAGAAGGAACGCGGCGCCAAAAAGCTCACGCTGCTGCTCAGCGGCGAGCTCGGCGCCGAGCTCGACACCGCCGTGCTGCAGGGTCACGCGATCGCCACCGGCATGGCGCTGGCAAAGGATCTGGGCAACCTGCCGGGCAACCTCTGCACGCCGACGCACCTGGCCGACACTGCCGAGGCGCTCGCCAGGCAGTACAAGTTCGAGATCGAGGTGCTCGAGCGTGCCGACATCGAGAAGCTCGGCATGGGCTCGTTCCTGTCGGTCGCACGCGGCACGCACCAGCCGCCCAAGTTCATCGTGATGCACTACAAGGCAGGCAAGGCCAAGGCGAAGCCGATCGTGCTCGTCGGCAAGGGCATCACCTTCGACAGCGGCGGCATCTCGCTCAAGCCGGGCGCCGAGATGGACGAGATGAAGTTCGACATGTGCGGTGCCGCGAGCGTGCTCGGCACCTTCAAGGCGGTCGCGCAGATGGGCTTGCCGATCAACCTTGTCGGCCTCATCCCGGCCACCGAGAACATGCCCGGCGGTGCGGCCACCAAGCCGGGCGACGTCGTCACCTCGATGTCGGGGCAGACCATCGAGGTGCTCAACACCGACGCCGAGGGCCGCCTCGTCCTGTGCGACGCACTCACCTACGCCGAGCGCTTCAAGCCCGAATGCGTAATCGACGTCGCCACCCTGACCGGCGCCTGCGTGGTCGCGCTCGGCAAGATCCCGAGCGGCCTGCTCGCCAACGACGACGAACTCGCCGCCGAGCTCATCCGGCGCGGCACCGAGTCCGGCGATCGCGCCTGGCAGCTGCCGCTGTGGGACGAATACCAGGACCTGCTCAAGAGCAACTTCGCCGACATGGGCAACATCGGCGGGCGCTACGCCGGCACCATCACTGCTGCCTGCTTCCTGGCGCGCTTCACCAAAGCCTACAAGTGGGCGCACCTCGACATCGCCGGCACCGCCTGGCTGTCGGGCGAGGCCAAGGGCGCGACCGGGCGACCGGTGCCGCTGTTGGCGGCCTTCCTGATCGCGCGCGCCAGCGCGGCCTGAAGCGCAGGCGACCGGCCACCACGATGGCGCCGCGCGTGCAGTTCTATCACAACACGGCCGACCGCCTCGTGCTCACCCGCGAGCTGGTCGCCAACGCGCTCGGGCGCGAGCGCAAGGTCGCAGTCCGCTGCACCGACGCCGCCCACCTGCGCCGGCTCGACCAGTTCCTGTGGACGTCCGAGCCACTTGCCTTCATTCCGCATGTCGCGGCCGAGTCGGCGCTCGCCAGCGAAACGCCGGTGGTCCTCGCGGCCGCCGACGCCCCCTACGCCTGGCCGCACGCCGACATGCTGTTCAACCTCGCCGACGACCTGCCGGCGGAGGCCGAAGGCTTTCGCATGCTGGTCGAGATCGTCGGCACGGATGCCGCCGAGGTGCACGCGGCCCGCCTGCGCTGGCGCGAGTACCGCCAGCGCGGCTACGACATCAAGGTCTTCGACGCCGAACGCAGGGCCGCCCTGTGAAACAGTGGCCCGATCTCCCCGACGACGACGAGCTCGGCCGTGCCGACGACCTGCTCGACCAGGCCGACGCCCTGCTGCGCCGCCACCGTGGCGAAGCGCAGCTCGCATCCGATGATCCCGCGCCCGCGCGCACACCGCCCCCCCCCGAAGCCTTCGATGACGACGACCTGCCGATCCTGACTGAGATCGTCGAGGACCTCGACCTGCCTGCGGACGCCTTCCAGCCCGCCGAACCGGCGCGCGAGCTTGCGCGCACTTGCACGCCGCCGGTGCAGCCTGCACCCGCCGTTCCATCGCAGCCCGCAGCACCCGAACCGACGCCCCCGCCCGGGCCTTCGAGCCAGGCACCCGGCCTTGCCCCCCCAGCGGCGCAGGCCGTGGCAGAACAGCGCCTCGCCGAGCGCCTGATCGCGCTCGACACCGCGATCGCACGCGAGGTCGAAGAGTGGGCCGCACGCGAGCTGCCACAGATCATCGCCCGCGAGCTCGACCGCCTCGGCGAGCGTATCCAGGACGAAGCGCTCGCCCACCTGCGCGCCACCCTGCTTCCCGAGATTTCCGCGCGCGTCAGCAGCCTGTTCGAAGACGCCAGCCCCAACACCCCGCCCGCCCTGTAGGAGCGGCGGCAGCCGCGAACGCGGCGCCCGGGATCGGTGCGGTGATTTTCTCCACCGCCCTGTTCGCGGCTGCCGCCGCTCCTACCGAGAACCCGCGCGCCGCCGGAACCCCGGTGGGACCGCGAGCAGCCGCAGTGCGCGCACACCGGGGCGCCCGTCTCGCATCCGCTATAATCCGCGCCTTGTCTTCACGCGCGTACAACACCATGGAACTGGCCAAGAGCTTCGAGCCTGCCGACATCGAACGTCGCTGGTACCCGGAATGGGAATCCCGCGGCTATTTCGACGCCGGGCTCGACAAGTCGAACCCCGCCGCCTTCTGCATCCTGCTGCCGCCGCCCAACGTCACCGGCACGCTGCACATGGGGCACGGCTTCAACCAGACGATCATGGACGCGCTCACGCGCTACCACCGCATGCGCGGCGACAACACGCTGTGGCAGCCGGGCACCGACCATGCCGGCATCGCCACCCAGATCGTCGTCGAACGCCAGCTCGACGCCCAGGGCGTCAGCCGCCACGACCTCGGCCGCGAGAAGTTCCTCGAGAAGGTGTGGGAGTGGAAGGAATACTCCGGCGGCACCATCACCCGCCAGATGCGCCGCCTGGGCACCAGCCCGGACTGGAAGCGCGAACGCTTCACCATGGACGAGGGCCTGTCGAAGACGGTTACCGAGACCTTCGTGCGCCTCTACAACGAGGGCCTGATCTACCGCGGCAAGCGCCTGGTGAACTGGGACCCCAAGCTCGGCACCGCGGTATCCGACCTGGAGGTGGTGTCCGAGGAGGAGGACGGCAAGCTCTTCCACATCCTCTACCCCTTCTCCGATGGCCCGATCGGCGACCTGCAGGGCCTGACGGTGGCCACCACCCGCCCCGAGACCCTGCTCGGCGACGTCGCGGTCATGGTGCATCCCGAAGACGAGCGCTATGCCCAGCTGATCGGCAAGACCGTCACCCTGCCGCTCACCGGCCGCCACATCCCGATCATCGCCGACGACTACGTCGACCGCGAGTTCGGCACCGGCTGCGTCAAGGTCACCCCAGCGCACGACTTCAACGACTACGCCGTGGGGCAGCGCCACAAGCTCGACATGATCGTGGTGCTCACGCTCGCGGGCAGCGTGCCCGCGGTCGCCGAACGCTACACCACCGACGGCGTGATGCTGCAGGGGGCGGCGATGCCCGCCGGCGTCGCCGGCCTGGACCGCGTGGCGGCGCGCGACAAGGTGGTCGAGGACCTGCAGGCGCTCGGGCTGATGGTCGACATCAAGGCGCACAAGCTGCAGGTGCCGCGCGGCGACCGCACCGGCGTCGTGATCGAGCCGATGCTGACCGACCAGTGGTTCGTCGCCATGAGCAAGGCCGGTGCGGACGGCAGGAGCATCACCGAGAAGGCGCTCGACGTCGTCGCCGCGGGCGAGATCAAGTTCTACCCGGAGAACTGGGTCAACACCTACAACCAGTGGCTCAACAACATCCAGGACTGGTGCATCTCGCGCCAGCTGTGGTGGGGCCATCGCATCCCGGCCTGGTACGACGAGGAAGGCAGGATCTTCGTCGCCACCTGCGAGGAAGAGGCGATCGGCGCGTGGAAGGCCGACCTCCAGGCCGAGATCGATGCGCTGACCGCCGAGGTGCAGTCGCGCCAGAGCCAGGGCCAGACCGCTGCCGACTACCCGGCGATCGCCGAGCGCCTCGCGGTGCTGCACGCCCGCCACGACGCCGGCCATCTGCGCCAGGAAGACGACGTGCTCGACACCTGGTATTCGTCCGCGCTGTGGCCGTTCTCCACGCTCGACTGGAGTGCGGAGTGGCCCGGGAAAAGCAATGACGCGCTCGATCTCTACCTGCCGTCCACGGTGCTGGTGACCGGCTTCGACATCATCTTCTTCTGGGTGGCGCGCATGGTGATGATGACCAAGCACATCACTGGCAAGATCCCCTTCAAGCACGTCTACGTGCACGGCCTGATCCGCGATGCGGAGGGCCAGAAGATGAGCAAGTCCAAGGGCAACGTGCTCGACCCGATCGACCTCATCGACGGCATCGCCCTCGACGAGCTGATCAAGAAGCGCACCTTCGGCCTGATGAACCCGAAGCAGGCGCAGAGCATCGAGAAGAAAACGCGCAAGGAATTCCCCGAGGGCATCCCCGCCTTCGGCACCGACGCGCTGCGCTTCACCTTCGCCTCGCTGGCCAGCCCGGGCCGCGACATCAAGTTCGACCTCGCGCGCTGCGAGGGCTACCGCAACTTCTGCAACAAGCTGTGGAACGCCACCCGCTTCGTGCTGATGAACTGCGACGGCCAGGACTGCGGTATCGGCGACAACGTGGCCTGCTCCACCGAGGTGCTCGATTTCTCCTTCGCCGACCGCTGGATCGTGTCGCGCCTGCAGCGCACCGAGGCCGAGGTCGCCGAGCAGTTCGCCGCCTACCGCTTCGACCTGGTCGCGCGCGCGGTGTATGAATTCGTGTGGGACGAGTACTGCGACTGGTATCTCGAGCTCGCCAAGGTGCAGATCCAGTCCGGCACGCCGGCGCAGCAGCGCGCCACCCGGCGGACCTTGCTGCGCGTGCTCGAGACCGTGCTGCGCCTGGCGCATCCGCTGATCCCCTTCATCACCGAGGAGTTGTGGCAGACGGTAGCGCCGCTCGCCGGCCGCAAGGACGGCGACAGCATCATGTGCGCACGCTACCCGCAGGCCGAACCCAAGCGCATCGACGAGGCCTCGGAGGCCAGGGTCACCGAGCTCAAGGCGATGATCTACGCCTGCCGCAACCTGCGTGGCGAGATGAACATCTCTCCCGCCCAGCGCCTGCCCCTGGTGGCCGCCGGCGACAGGGCCGCGCTGACTCTCTACGCACCCTACCTCGCCGGCCTGGCCAAGCTGTCGGAAGTGCAGGTGGTCGACGAGATCGGCGCCGAGGAACTGGCGCCGGTGGCGGTCGCCGGCGAAACCCGCCTGATGCTGAAGGTGGAGATCGACGTCGCCGCCGAGCGCGAGCGCCTGAAGAAGGAAATCGCCCGCATCGAAGGCGAGGTCACCAAGGCTGAAGCCAAGCTCGGCAACGCCAGCTTCGTCGACCGCGCACCCGCGGCCGTGGTGCAGCAGGAGCGCGACCGCCTGGCCGGCTTCAAGGCCACGGTGGACAAGCTCAAACCGCAGCTTGCCAAGCTCGGGGGCTGATCGGCGCGCGGGGGTTCGCGGCTTCCGCCGCTCCTACAGAAGAACCGCAGGGTTCCCGTAGGAGCGGCGGAAGCCGCGAACTCCCACACCAATCCCCCACACCAATCCCCCGCATCGCCTCCCGCCCCCGCACCGTGCGGGCGTCATGCTCGGGTCAATCGCCTCGCCAGGGCAGCGTGCTCACTCGCGTGGCCTCCTTGCGGTGGCGCAGCCAGTTGGCGCGGTAGGCGCGGGCGAGCTCGCAATGCTCGCGGACGATCAGCAGGTTCTCGGCGTTGCGGTTGTTGGCCGACCAGGTGAAGTTGTACGAGCCGGTCAGCAGCGCGCAGCGCGGGCCTTCGGCGTCGACGATGATCACCTTGTTGTGGGCGGCGTTGTAGCGCGTCTCGAAGGCGACCGGCACGCCCGCGGCGAGCAGGCGGCCGATCGCGTTGCCCTTCCCGCGCCGGTTCATCTGCGCGTCGGCCAGCACCTCGACACGCACGCCGCGGCGCTGCGCGGCCACCAGCGCGTCGGCGATGCTGCGGCTGGTAAAGGCGTAGGCCTGCACCTCCAGGCTCTTGCGCGCGCTGCGGATCAGCTCGATCACCACCTTCTCGGTGTCGTCGCGCGGCGCGAACGCCACCTCGATCTCGCCCTCGGCAGCAAAGCGCTGGCTTGCCACCGCGGCCCCAGCCAGCAGCGACAAGGCCACGGCGAGCGCGACGCGCCGCCCTGCCGTGACGAGCCCCGCCATTGCCTCAGCCACCCTGCTCACGCTCCATCACCGCGGCGAAGAAACCGTCGGTGTCGTGCACATGCGGCAGCAGGCGCAGGCGCTCGCCGGTTTCCAGCGTGACGCCCTGTGCGGCCAGCACATCCTGCGCCGACAACGCACGGAACTCTGTGTGTGCGGCGAGGAACGCATCGACGATACCGTCGTTTTCCTCGGCCAGCAGGCTGCAGGTCGCATACACCAGCCGTCCCCCCGGACGCACCAGGCGCGCCGCGGCAGCCAGGATCGCCGATTGCTTGGCGACCATCTCCTCGACCCCCGCTGGCGACTGCCGCCACTTGAGGTCCGGGTTGCGGCGCAGCGTACCCAGGCCCGAGCAGGGCGCATCGACCAGCACGCGGTCGGCCTTGCCCGCCAGGCGCTTCACCTTGGCATCGGCTTCATGCGCGATCAGCACCGGATGCACGTTCGACAGCCCGGCGCGCGCCATGCGCGGCTTGAGCTTGGCCAGGCGCTTCTCGGCGACGTCGAAGGCATAGAGCCGCCCGGTCGAGCGCATCATCGCGCCCAGTTGCAGGGTCTTGCCGCCGGCGCCGGCGCAGAAGTCCACCACCAGCTCGCTGCGCCGCGGCTGCACCAGCAGGCCAAGCAGCTGGCTGCCCTCGTCCTGCACCTCGAAGCTGCCATCGAGGAAGAGCGGATGCTTCTGCAGCGCCGGCTTGCCGGCAAGGCGGATCGCCTGCGGCGAGAAACGCCCGGCCTCGACACGCACGCCCTCCTCGTTCAGGCGCGCGAGCACCGCATCGCGGTCGGCCTTGATCAGGTTCACCCGTAGATCGAGCGGCGCCGAACGGTTCAAGCCGTGGGCGAGCGCGAGCAGCTCATCCTCGCTCATCTGCCGGCGCAGACGCTCGGCCAGCCAGTCGGGCAGATCGGCGCGCTCGGCGAGCGTCAGCTCGCCGGGCTCGACGGCCTTGATCGACGCCACCCAGTCGCGCTCGGTGGCGCTCACCAGGCCCTCGAAGTTGCGCATCGGCCAGCCTTCGCCACGCGCAAACCAGGTCAGCAGCAGCATGCGCGGCGTGGCCTCGTCGCCGGCCAGTCGACGCAGCCAGCGCAGCCGGCGCAGCACGCCATACACGCCCTCGGCGATGAAGCCGCGGTCGCGGTGGCCGAGCTCACGGTTGTCGCGGAAGTGACGCGACAGCACCGCGTCGGCCGGATAATCGAAGGCCAGCACCGCGCTGAGCGCCTGCGTGGCCTGGATGAAAAGGGTGCGCGACACCGCCCCCTCGGCGGGGCGCGGCGCGTCGGTCGCGCCCGGGGTCTTCCTGGCGGTCGGTCGGGTCGTTTTCTGTTTCATGTCAGTTCTTGTCCGTGGCGGGTATGGCGGCAGGCGAGCCCGGCTCGATGCGCGAAGCGCGCTGGTCGAGCACGCCGCCCTTTTCGTCGGTGATGCGGATGCGCACCGGCAACAAGCCGTGGCGCTTCGACAACCAGATGTCGATGTCGAGCTCGCCCTGCTCGGCGAAGGCGTGCAGGCGCACGGTGTCGAGCGTGCCGGCGGCAAGCTCGAGGCGCTCCTCGCCGCGTGGCTCGAGGGTGGCCTGCTTGAGGCTCTTGTTGGTGACGACGGCGAACTTCGCCGCCTTGCCGGATTCGGCCACCCGGCGCGCCTGGTGCCACAGGCTCAGCAGGTCCTGGTCGCCGGCGCGGATCGCGGCGCTGCGCCGCTCCTCGCCGCCGCGACGGATGCTGACCCGCCCTGCCGCCCAGTCGAAGTTCGCCTGTTCGAGCTTGCGCCCGCGCTGCTCGACCTCGAACAGCTCGGGGCGCATGCCTTGCGCGTCGATGCGCCCGCTGCTGCGCTGCTCGTAGTCGAGCCCGAACAGGCCGGCAAGCCCCTTGGCCTGCAGCGCCAGCACCAAGGCATAACGCTCGCCTTCGAGCGTCCAGTCGTGGCGCGCCTCACCCACCTTGAAGCCTTGCGAGCCGTAGTGGACGTCGAAGTGGATCTGCCCCTGCGCGCTCGCCGGCGCGGCCGCATTGGCGGGCGCCAGCGGCAGCGCCGACGCCAGAGCCAGCAAGAGCACGCCACGCGCGAACGGTCGGCGCATCACGCCCCCGCTCCCGCATCGGGCGCCGGGACGACGAGCGCCATGCCGTGCTGCGCGACGGCATCGCTCAACACGACGCGCCCATCTTCAAGCTGCAGGCGCCCGTCGACGAACCAGCGCACCGCCTGCGGAAAGATGCGGTGCTCCTGTGCAAGCACGCGCGCGGCGAGCGCGGCCTCGTCGTCGCCCGCCTGCACCGGCACCACGGCCTGGATCACGATCGGGCCGTCGTCGAGCTCGGCGGTGACGAAATGCACGGTCGCGCCATGGACCTTCACGCCGCTGTCGAGGGCGCGCCGGTGCGTGTGCAGCCCGGGGAAGGACGGCAGCAGCGAGGGATGGATGTTGAGGAGGCGGCCTTCGTAGCGGCGCACGAAACCGTCGGTGAGCACGCGCATGAAGCCGGCGAGCACGACCAGGTCGGGCTCGTGCATATCGATCGCAGCGCCGAGCGCGGCATCGAAGGCGGCACGGTCGGAATGGGCGGTGTGGTCGACCACCATGGTGGCGATCCCATGCGCGCGTGCGAACTCGAGCCCGCCGGCGCCCGGCCGGTTGCTGATCACCGCGGCGATGCGCGCACCCGGAATGGCGGCACGCACGATCGCTTCCATATTGCTGCCGCGACCGGAAATGAGGATGACGATGGATTTCATGGAATGCTGGAACGATGAAAAGATCTTGGCGGAGGACACGGCGCCGGCTTGCGGACCACCGGGCACCCGCCCCGGAACATGGCCGCGATGATACCCGAGCCGCGGCAAGCGCCCGGCGCGGGCAAGGAAAATCGGCGGTTTCTGCCGGCGCACGGACAGAAACTGCGACGCTGCACGAGCGACCGTGCCGCCCCCCACGTGCCCCTTATAATCCCGTCTTTGCCTCGCTGGCCGGCCCCATGCCTCACATCCATCGCCTGTCCGACCTGCTGGTCAACCAGATCGCCGCCGGCGAGGTCGTCGAACGTCCCGCCTCGGTGCTGAAGGAGGTGCTCGAGAACGCGGTGGACGCCGGCGCGCGCACGATCGAGGTGCAACTCGAGCAAGGCGGCGTGCGCCGCATCCGCGTCGCCGACGACGGCTGCGGCATCGCACGCGAAGAGCTCGGGCTCGCGCTCGAGCGCCACGCCACCAGCAAGATCGCCAGCCTGGACGATCTCGAACGCGTCGGCACCATGGGCTTTCGTGGCGAGGCACTGGCGGCGATCGCCGCGGTCGCACGCACCCGCATCACCAGCCGCGCCGAAGGTGCGAGTCACGCCTGGCAGATCGAGGCGGGGGGCGAACCCGAGCCGGCCGCGCTCAACCAGGGCACCGTGGTCGACGTCGCCGACCTGTATTACAACACTCCCGCGCGACGCAAGTTCCTCAAGACCGAAGGCACAGAGTTCGCCCACTGCGACGACATGTTTCGCCGCGTCGCGCTCGCACGCCCCAACATCGGCCTGCAGCTCACCCACAACGGCCGCGTGACCCACCGCCTGCCACCAGCCGCACCCGCCGCCCGCGTTGGCGCACTGATGCGCGACGACTTCCTGCAGCATGCGCGCGAGGTCCACGCCGACGCCGGCGTGCTGCGCTTGGCCGGCTTCGCCTCGCTGCCCGCCTACTCGCGCGCCAGCCGCGACGCGCAGTACTTCTTCGTCAATGGCCGTTTCGTACGCGACAAGCTGCTCGCCCACGCGGTGCGCGAAGC
>JAKLLJ010000370.1 GCA_023150215.1 Thauera sp.
GCGGTCCGGTGTTGGCGGCATGGCCGGCGCGATGCGGCGCGGGCGCCGCCTGGTTCCTGTCATCAGGCTGCATGCCTGCGTTCGCACGACAGGGCGGCCACTCCGATCGGCCATCCACGAGCCGCAAGGGAGGTTGTGATGTGTACGATCGTGTGTTCGGAAACGGGGGTGTCCGGTCTTTCGATGTCCTTGAACGTTGGCCCGTGCCGGCCGCAGCACGCCGAGTTCGGCAAGGCGGGCGAGGACGTGCTGGGCGCGGTGAAGTACCTGTTGTGCGCGCTCGCCGTGCAGCCGGTTTGCCGGATGGGGGGCGATTCGCTCGAGGCGGCGCTGGTCGAGGGCCTGGAGGCGCTGCCGGAGGCGCGCCGCCTGCGCTATCGGGAGGGCGCCGCGTTGCTGCTGGGCGCCGACGAGGCGATCCGCGCGCGCATCTTCGGACGCCATGCCGCGGTGCCGGTCGAGCGTGCGCGCGAGATGGGGTTCGATGCGCTGCTGGCGGCGACCCGTGCGCCGGTGCTCGACCGCAAGCTGCTCGGGATGCCGCGGGGCGAGGCGACGGCGCCCGACTTCGAGCGCCTCGAGGCCGTGTGGGGGCCGCTGCGGGCGGTGTCGGAGGTGTCCTTCACGCCGGCGCTGGCGGGGTCGATTTCCTTGTTCACCGGCGGTTCGTCGGGCACGGACCCGGAGGTGCCGTATCCGGGCTACTTCCGCAAGCTCGAGTTGAGGCTGCTGCAACTCAAGTGCCACGACGAGACCGGGTCGGGCATGGGGGAGTGGGGCGGAGACGACGAGATCAGCATCTCCGGCACGGCAGTGCACTCCGATGGCACGGTGACGAAGCTCGGCCGCAAGGATTACGAGGGCCTCTCGGACGGAAGTTCCAGGTCGCTGAACTGGACCTTCGCGTCCTTTGCCAAGACCAAGCCCGTGTCGGGCGGCATCGTCTATGACACCTATGGCGCGCTGGTCGTGCTCGCCGAGGTCGATTCGGGCGGCTTGGGCAAGGTGCTCCACAAGATCTATGAGCGGGTGCAGGACAAGGTGAAGGCGGCGATCGCCAGCGCGGTGACGGCCGGGGCATCGCCGTATGTCGGGCCCGTGCTGGGCGCGATCGCGGGTGCGGTGGCGGCCTGGGTGGTGGACAAGCTCATCGAGTGGGCCATCAGCTGGTTCGGCGACGACCTGTTCCCGGTCAGGCACGTCACCCTGAGCGGGCCGCGCGGCTTCGCCTTCTACCCATCGGACACGTGGATCAGCGAGGGCACGGGGTATCGCAGCAAGGACGCATGGCTCAAGTTCAGCGGCCACGGCGGACGCTACGGCGTGCGCTATCACTGGCGCGTGAGCGAGTGGATGAACGGCAGCGCAGCGCAGTGAAGCCGCGCCGGATGTAACCATCGCCTCGTCAGCCCCCTGTAGGAGCGGCGGGAGCCGCGAAAGGCGCCTCCTTCACCGCTGTCGTATCGCAGGCGCCGAAAAAGGGCTTCGCGGCTTCCGCCGCTCCTACAGAAAACCACCTCCCACCTTCACTCCGAACGCTTCATGCTGCGGTCACGCCGTGACCGTATCGTGCGCTGCGATGCCTGCGGGCGCGGGCGGTGTTGAGGGGTGGGCGATGAAGCTGACGGTGTTTGGAACGGGGTATGTGGGGCTCGTCACCGGCGCGTGCCTGGCCGAGGTGGGGCATTCGGTGCTGTGCTTCGACGTCGATCGCGACAAGATCGAGCAGCTGAACCAGGGCCGCCTGCCGATCTGGGAGCCGGGGCTGGAGGCGATCGTGGCGCGCAACGCGGCCGAGGGGCGGCTGGCCTTCACCACCGACGTGGCGCAGGCGGTGGCCCATGCCGAGGTGCAGTTCATCGCCGTGGGCACGCCGCCGGACGAGGATGGCTCGGCCGACCTGCAGTATGTGCTGGCGGTGGCCGCGAGCATCGGGCGTCACATGGCGGGCTACAAGGTGGTGGTGAACAAATCCACCGTGCCGGTGGGCACCGCCGACAAGGTGCGCGAGCGGCTGGCCGCGGTGCTTGCGGAGCGCGCCGTGGCGCTGCCGTTCGACGTGGTGTCGAACCCCGAATTCCTCAAGGAGGGCGCGGCGGTAGGCGACTTCCTCAAGCCCGACCGCATCATCATCGGCACCGATTCGGACAAGGCGCGGCGCTTGATGCACGAGCTCTACGAGCCCTTCAACCGCAACCACGAGCGCACCATGTTGATGGACGTGAAGAGCGCCGAGCTGACCAAGTATGCGGCCAACGCGATGCTGGCGACCAAGATCAGCTTCATGAACGAGCTGGCGAACATGGCGGAGATCCTGGGTGCCGACATCGAGG
>JAKLLJ010000371.1 GCA_023150215.1 Thauera sp.
GCCCGCTGCTGGCCTTGCTCGAACACCTGCAGGGCAAACGGGGAAAATTCCGCCTGGTGAGGACCTTCGTGCGCGAAGCGGACACGCGCGCAGTGCGCTACCTCCACCTCGCCGAACCCGACGTGCCTTTCGCCGAAGTCGGCACGCCCACCTGGGACGGCCTGCCGCTGGACGGCTACCTGTCGGTGCTCGACATGCTCAACCCGATGCACCGGTTGTGGTCGGACGGGCGCTGGAACAAGCTCACCGTGGCCCACGGCTGCTACTGGAAGAAGTGCAGCTTCTGCGACGTCAGCCTCGACTACATCGGCCGCTACGACGGCGCCGCCGCCAGCCTGCTGGTGGACCGTATCGAGGCGATCATCGCCGAAACCGGCCAGACGGGCTTTCACTTCGTCGACGAGGCGGCACCACCCAAGGCGCTGCGCGCGCTCGCCGAAGAGCTGCTGCGGCGCGGCATCGCGATCTCGTGGTGGGGCAACATCCGCTTCGAGAAGTCCTTCTCCCCCGAGCTCTGCCAGCTCCTCGCCGACAGCGGCTGCATCGCGGTGTCGGGCGGCCTGGAGGTGGCCTCCGACCGCCTGCTGCAGTTGATGAAGAAGGGCGTGTCGGTGGAGCAGGTGGCGCGCGTCACCCACGCCTTCACCGAGGCCGGGGTGCTGGTCCACGCCTACCTGATGTACGGCTTCCCGACCCAGACGGTGCACGACACCGTGGATGCGCTCGAATACGTGCGCCAGCTCTTCGCGGCCGGCTGCATCCAGTCGGGCTTCTTCCACCGCTTCGCGTGCACCGTGCATTCGCCGGTGGGGAAGAATCCCGCGGCGTTCGGCGTCACCCTGGTGCCGCTGCCGGAGGTCCGCTTCGCGAAGAACGACGTCGGCTTCATCGACCCCACCGGGGTCGATCACGATACGCTCGGCAAGGCGCTCAACAAGGCGCTCTACAACTACATGCACGGCATCGGCCTCGACACCGACGTGCGCAACTGGTTCGAGGAGCGGGTGCCTCGCCCACGCGTGGCGAAACATTTCATCGCGCGCGCGCTCGAGCGCTGACCCCGCATCCGCCTGCCCGCGCCGCCGCGGATCGGCGCCGCGCGTCCGGAAACCGGGCTTGCGTGGCGCACCGCACGGTACGGTTCACTGCGTTGGGCACAGGGATCCGCGCGCGGCTACAATCCAGTTCGGACTTGCAGTCAGGAACATGGCAATCGCGATCGAAGCATGGACAACGAGCTCCCGGAAGGCCCCCGACTGGCGGTGACGTTCGACGAGGCCACGCGTACCCTGAGCGTGAGCATCGCACACGATCCGCACTTCCCGCGCATCGATGCGATCTGGCTGCGCCGGCGCCTCGAAGCGGAGGGCCATGCCGAGCTCCAGATCCGCCCCGATCCCATCAAGCGCCTGATCGCCCAGTACAACGGCGGCGAGTCGGTGGCGCCGATCGAGATCGCGCACTGCGTGGACGCGACGATGCAGCTCCTGGTCTCGCTCGACGGGCTCAATGCACGCTTGACGATCACCCCGCCCCGCGGCGGCAAGCCTGCAAGCAAGGCCGATCTACTCGCCCTGCTGGAGTCGCGCGGCATCGTCGAGGGCCTGCAGCTCGAAGAGATCAATAGCGCCATCTCAGCCGGCAGGGCCGACGAGCTCGTAATAGCGGTCGGGCGCGAGCCCGAGCCCGGCGAGGATGGCTGGCTGGAATGCCTGTTGCCCGAAAGCCGCGAGCGTGCCCCCAGCATCCGCCCCTGCGGCCGCACCGATTACCGCGACCTCGGCGACATCCTGGTCGTCCGTACCGCCGACCCCTTGATGCAGCGCCATCCGCCACAACCCGGCATTGACGGCGTAAACGTTTACGGGCGACCCATCGTCGCCCGCTACGGCCGAGATGCCCGCTTCGCCGCCGGGCTGCGCGGCACGATGATCTCTGCGGACGATCCCGACCTCCTCGTCGCGGCCACCGACGGCCAGCCGCTGCGGGTGCGCGGCGGCGTGATGGTGGAGCCGGTCTTCACCGTCGACGCCGTCAACATGACGACCGGCAACATCGACTTTGACGGCAGCGTGCGGGTTTGCAAAGACGTTCAGGCCGGCATGACCGTGCGCGCGACCGGCGACATCGAGATCGGTGGCGTGGTCGAAGCGGCCACGCTCGATGCGGGCGGGAGCATCCTGGTGAAGAACGGCGTGCTGGGCGGACTCGGCGGCAAGACCGCGGGCAAGGACTACAGCGCGCACGCGATCCGCTGTGGCGGCAGCTTCTGCGCCACCT
>JAKLLJ010000372.1 GCA_023150215.1 Thauera sp.
GCGGCTTGTCGAGGGCGAGCTCGTGCAGCACGATGCCCTTGCGCAGCAGCGACTCGAGCTCGAGGTTGGCGCGCAGCGATTCGAAGCCGAGCGCCTCGGCGCTGCCATCGGCCTCCATGATGCGCAGTCCGCCCACCTCGGCAGTAAGGCGGAAGGGGTTGATCAGCACGCGCTCGACGACGACCTCGCGCCCGAGCGTCTCGCCGAGCAGCTTCTGCGCGTAGTGCCGCGCCACCGGCGGCACGGCGAGGTAAGCGGTGGCCGAGAGCGCGAGCAGGATCGCGACCGTCCACAACGTCCGACGCAGCCCCTTGCGCCGAGGCGGCTGCACGGTCGAGTCGGTCGTGGGTTCAGACATGGGAAACTCCATCAGGATGAATTCGTCGCCGGAACTGCCCGGACATCATGCGGCGGGAGCCCGCCTGGCATGCGCCGGAGCCCGGCCGGGCGTTATTTTGCGCCGCTTTGTGGCGCTCGGGTAAGGAAGCTGTGCACACGCAACACGGTGAGACGGTCCATGCGGGCATTCAAGCCTCGCCCTTGGACGGCCTCGCCGCCGGGCGTCCGAGCAGCGGCAGATAGGCGAGCGCCTGCAGCGCGAGCAAGGCTCCGAAGCCCCAGGCCAGCGCGCGCGCAAGCTCCACACCCATGCCTCGCATGAGATCGAGGCCGATGCCGAAGCCCCACTGCACGCAGAAGGCGCCGGCGAACGCCATCAGGTTGAGCGCGGTGCTGACACGGCCGAACAGCGCGGGCGGAAAGGCGCGCGCCGCCGACAGGTAGATCTGCGAGTTGGCCGCGGTGAGCAGGCCGAATGCGGTCCACAGCGGGAGCACCGGCAGGTCGGACCACAGGATCAGCGCCTGCACCACCAGCATCATGCCGTAGCCCGCGCGCAGCAGGCCGAGCGGCTGGGCTCCGGCGCGCGCCAGGCGCACGCCGAACACGCCCACCGCGAGCTGTCCGGCGAGGTTGCCGAGGTTGAGGGCCACCAGTACCGTCGCCGCACCGGCGATGTCGAAGCCGTTCACGTTCATCACCCACGGCACCACCCACAGGCTCTGCAGCGCCATGAAGCCGCCGACGAAGAACACCGAGGCCGCCGCATGGCGCAGGAAGGCGGGCGCGGCGAAGATGCCCGCCACGACGCGCAGCGCGGCCGCCAGCGAGGCCTCGCTATGCGCCGCTGGCGAATCGGGCAGCGCGCGCAGCGCCAGCACCGCGGCAAACAGGGACACCGCGGCGATGATCCAGAACGCCCCGCGCCAGCCCAGCACCGGCAGCACCGCCGCGAGCGGCACGCTGGCGGTGAGCGCGCCGAGCGAGCCCGAGGCCATGATGAAACCGATCATCGAGCTCTGGCGCTCGGGCGGATACCACAGCGTGAACCCCTTCAGCGCCGCCATCAGGCAAGCCGACACCCCCAGGCCCACCATGGCGCGTGCGCCCGCGAGCGCGCCGAGCGAGTCGGCCATGGCGAACAGCGCGCTGCCGAGCGCCGCGAGCAACAGCAGCGCGGCCTCCACCCGCCGCGGACCGAAGCGGTCGAGCGCGATCCCGACCGGAATCTGCGCCGCGCCGAAGGCGAGGAAATACGCGCTGGTCAGCAGGCCCAGGCTGGCCGCCGACAGGCCGAGCTCGTCGGTGAGCCGCGGCGAGATCACCGCGTTGACCGTGCGCAGCAGGTAGGACAGGTAATAGCCGAGCGCGAACGGCACGAACACCTGTACCCAGCCGCTCGTCGAGCCGCCCTTGCAGCCGTTCTCCGCCCCGCCCGACCGCCTCGTCCGGACCACCCGCGTCCCCTGCGAAAAAGCGCGCATTGTGCCTGCAAGCGCCGTGCCGCCCAAGCGATGCGGACTTTGATGCACGACAAACAGTTGTCAGTCCAACGCAGCCGGGATGCCCTTGACCTGCATCAATGCCGTTTGTCGCCCCCTGCGGAGAATTCGATACACCCGCCAGAGAGGAGACTCCGATGAATACCATTTCCGAACTCATGACCCACGACCACCGCGACTGCGACGGCATCTTCGCTCGCGCCGAGGAGCTCGCCTCCGACGGCGACTGGGCCGACGCTGCCGAAGCGCTGAAGAAGTTCGCGGACGCGCTCAACGCCCACTTCGACGCCGAGGAGAGCACCCTCTTTCCCGCCTTCGAGCAGGCGACGGGCATGACGCAAGGTCCCACCATGGTGATGCGCCATGAACACCAGAACATGCGCGACACCCTGGCCGCCCTGCAGTACGCCCTCGACAAGCAGG
>JAKLLJ010000373.1 GCA_023150215.1 Thauera sp.
GAGCAGACCTGCATCGCCAACGTCGAAGGCCCGCGTTTCGCCGGCAAGGAAAAGGCGATCACGGCTGCGCTGGGCGAAGTCTTCCGCCGTCTGCGCGACGAGGAGGCCGACCAGCTGTTCGCGCCCGGCGCGCAGCGCAAGTCGGACTTCTTCCGCGACCTCGCCGGTTCGCGCTTCATGCAGATCGGCGAAGAAGTGGCACGTGATGCAGGCATCCCCTTCGACCACCTGCTGCACATGTACGACAAGTCGATCATCGAGGTCGAGAACCGTCCGCCCTCGGCCGACATGAACCGCAAGTTCCGCAGCGCGATGGAGCGGGTGCGCGGCGAGCTCTCCGGCGCCGACCTCGACACCGCCGCGCTGGGGGCACCGATCGATGCCGCGCTCAATGTCGACATGGTCGAGCGCTACGTCGTCGGCACCGGCTACGGCCGCGTCCGCCTGCCCTTCCCGAAGGAGCACATCCGCTCCGAGATCCTGTGCCACGGCCTCGGCGCCCACCTGATGTATCCGAAGACGCGCACGGTGCTCGACATCGGCGGCCAGGACACCAAGGGCATCCAGATCGACGAGAAGGGCATCGTGGTGAACTTCCAGATGAACGACCGCTGTGCCGCCGGCACCGGGCGCTACCTGGGCTACGTCGCCGACGAGATGAACATGGGCCTGCACGAACTCGGCCCGCTCGCGATGAAGGCGACCAAGTCGATCCGCATCAACTCGACCTGCACCGTGTTCGCCGGCGCCGAACTGCGTGACCGCCTGGCGCTGGGCGACAAGCGCGAGGACATCCTCGCCGGCCTGCACCGCGCGATCATGCTGCGCGCCATGTCGATCATCTCGCGCTCGGGCGGCATCACCGACGAATTCACCTTCACCGGTGGCGTAGCCAAGAACGAGGCGGCGGTCAAGGAGTTGCGCCAGCTCGTCAAGGAGAACTACGGCGAGGTGCAGATCAACATCGACCCGGATTCGATTTATACCGGTGCGCTGGGGGCTTCCGAGTTCGCCCGCCGTGCCGTCGTGGAGGCATGAAAATGACGATCACTGCAGGCATCGATATCGGCACTGGCGCGGTCAAGACCGTTCTCTTCCGCGTCGAGGGCGACAAGACCGAGTGGCTGGCCAAGCGCAACGACCGCATCCGCCAGCGCGACCCCTTCAAGCTCGCCGAGGAGGCTTACCACGCCCTGCTCGAGGAGGTTGGACTGAAGGCCTCGGACGTGGATTACGTCGCCACCACCGGCGAGGGCGAGAGCCTCCACTTCCACACCGGTCACTTCTACTCGATGACCACCCACGCCCGCGGCGCGGTGTACCTCAACCCCGAAGCTCGCGCCGTGCTCGACATCGGCGCGCTGCACGGGCGGGCGATCCGCAACGACGAGCGCGGCAAGGTCGAGACCTACAAGATGACCAGCCAGTGCGCGTCCGGATCGGGCCAGTTCCTCGAGAACATCGCGCGTTACCTCGGCATCGCCCAGGACGAGATCGGTTCCTTGTCGACCCAGGCCGACAACCCCGAGGTGGTGTCGAGCATCTGCGCGGTGCTCGCCGAGACCGACGTCATCAACATGGTTTCGCGCGGCATCACGGCGCCCAACATCCTCAAGGGCATCCACATCTCGATGGCCGGTCGCCTCGCCAAGCTGCTCAAGTCGATCGGCGCGCGTGAAGGCGTGGTGCTTTGCACCGGCGGCCTGGCGCTCGACGAGGGTCTGCTGAAGACGCTCAACGAGTCGGTCAAGGAACAGAAGATGAACGTGACCGCGTTCAACCACCCGGACTCGCCTTTCGCCGGCGCGATCGGTGCCGCGCTGTGGGGGGCCTTCCGCCACGAGAAGCTGGCTCGACTCGGTCAGCAGCCGCTGGCTGTCGCCGCCTGAAACCAATGCGCAGGAGAAAACCATCATGGCCCTCTTGATCAATGACGACTGCACCGCGTGCGATGCCTGTGTCGAGGAATGCCCCAACGAGGCGATCACTGCCGGCAATCCGATTTACGTGATCGACCCCAGCAAGTGCTCCGAGTGCGTGGGCGCCCACGATGAGCCGCAGTGCGTGCTCGTCTGTCCGGCCGACTGCATCAAGGATCACCCGGACTACCGTGAATCGCAGGACGAACTGCAGGCGAAATACGACCGTCTGCACTGATCCAACGACGGGGGAGGCCGCAGGCCTGCCCCGTCCCAGTCATTTCAGGGAGAAACGATGACTGCGAATACCG
>JAKLLJ010000374.1 GCA_023150215.1 Thauera sp.
ACCGCGGCCAGGTTCACCTGCAGGTCGCTGCCGGCCGGCACCTTCGGCAGCAGGGCTGCGGGGATGCGGGCCTCGAGCACCAGGCTGTCCTCGGTGTGCTCGCAACGCACTTCGGGCGAGGCCTCGACGGCGAAATCCTCGATGCGGTCGCGCCAGCCGCGGAAGGCATACACTGCCCATTGGCCGGAAGGCGAGAAGTTGTACTCGCGGTAGCCGGGCTCGCCCGGCACGCCGAGGAAGACCTCGAAGCAGGTGTGCAGCCACAGCGCGTCGGCGGGACCGGACGCGCACGGTGCCGGGATCGCGAGGCGGCCGATGCGGCTTTCCACGAGCTGGAACTCGAACACGGCGCCGCCTTCGGGGAGCGCGAACATGGTCGCCAGCAGGCGTCCGACCGGCCCTTGTCCGGGCACATCCGCATCCGGGCTGGTGGGGTGGGGGCGCAGGCCGATGGTGATGGTGGGGACGCGGGGGCGGGCGGTCAGGGGCTGGGTCACGGTCGGGGTATCGCGTTCGGTGGCGGGGCGGCGGGAGCGGTGCGGAAGAAGGTGCAGCAAGGGCGCAATGTTAGCCGGTTCGATCCCGCCCGCCCATTGCCGGCGCGCGCGTTCGGCGGCGGCGCAGGCACACGACGGGCAGGTACGGGGGTATTGCCCATGATGGTTTGCTGATGCACCATGCAGCGCGCACCAGCGGTGCTCGGTGACGGGCGGGAATGATTTCCGGGGAGACGAGCATGAAGGGCAGGCTGGCGATGTCGCTCAACCTCCGCCTGTGGGTCGTGGTGCTGCTCGCCGTGCTGCCGATCTTCACCATGGTGGCGGTGGACTATCAGGCGCAACGGCGCAGCCTGGCACGTCAGCTCGAGGGCGACGTGCTGCGCATGCTGAAGGTCGCCGAGCAGCAGGAAGGGCTCGCGCTGGATGCGGTGCGCGGCACGCTGAAGGTCATGGCGCACGCGAACGACCTGCGGGATCTCGATCCGCAGGCCTGCTCCGGGCTTGTACGGCGGATGCTGGAGACCCTCACCGACTACAACAACCTCGGCGCAGCCTTGCCCGACGGACGCGTGTTCTGCAGTGGCCGGGGCGCTGCCGACGCCATCTCGGTGCGCGATCGCACGTGGTTCATCGATGCGCAGACCGCGGCCGGCATCACACGTGGCGACTATGTGCTCGGGCGCATCTCCGGCCAGCCGTCGCTGGTGTTCGGTTATCCGTTGCGCGGCGAGGGGGGCGAGCTGCGCGCGGTGCTGTTCGCTTCGATCGGCTTTCGCTGGTTCGATCGCCTGCTCACGGGCTACGGGCTGCCCGCAGGCTGGGACGCCAACCTGATCTCGCTCGACGGGGTGGTCCTTGCCGGTTCGTCGGTGGGCGAGCAGGGCCGCGCGCTGCCAGCCGAGCGTCTGGATGCGCTGCTCGACATCTCGCGCACGCCCGATCGATTTGCCGAAACCATCGACTCCGGTGGCAAGCTGCGGCTCTACGGAGCGCATCACCTTAGTTTCGCCCAGGACGATGTCCTGGTTGCCATCGGTGCTCCGCTCGGCGCCACGCTCGGCGAGATCGACCGTGCGTTTTACCTGCGCATCGCGCTGCTCGTGCTGGTCACGCTGGTTTCAGCCCTGCTCGCGCGCCTGGCGGTGCACAGCCTGGTGGGGCGCTGGGCGCGGCGCATCCGCGAGGCGGTCGAGGCGGTCGGCGCCGGTCGCCTGGGCACGCGGGTCGAGGTCGCCGCGCAGGCGAGCGAGCTGCGCGCGCTCGAGCACGGCTTCAACCTGATGGCGGCGGGCCTTGAGCGCCGCGAGGCCGAGCTGGTGGCGCGCGACCACGAACTCCGGCGCCTGTCGATGGCGATCGAGCAGAGTCCCGAGAGCATCGTCATCACCGACACGGCGGGGCGCATCGAGTACGTCAACGATGCCTTCGTGCGCAACACCGGCTATGCGCGCGAGGAACTGATCGGCCGCAATCCGCGCATCCTCAACCACGGCGCCACTCCGCTCGCCACCTACCAGGACCTGTGGGCGACGCTGCTGCGCGGTGAGGTCTGGCGCGGCGAGTTCCACAACGCCCGCAAGGACGGCACGCCCTTCATCGAGCTCGCCACGCTGGCGCCGATCCGCGATGCGGACGGGATGGTGACCC
>JAKLLJ010000375.1 GCA_023150215.1 Thauera sp.
CCGTAGCGGTCGAGGCGGTGGCGGAAGCACCGGCTCCGGCCGCGATCGAGTCCATCGTCGTGCGCGCCATGGAAGCGGAACGTGCGAGCCTCGCGCCTGACGCGCCGATCACGGTACAGGGCGGCGACAGCGGGCTGGTCAAGATCGAGACCGATCCGTCCAAGCTCGCGCAGTTCGGCACCGGAGCCCCCGAGCAACCCGTCCGTCTCGGCCGCAAGCCTCGCCCCACCCAGGTGATCGCCCAGGAGCCGCTGCAACAGGTCGAGACCCGCAAGTAAGCGGCTCGACAGATCCGCGGCGGGGTCGCCCCCGCCGCGGACGACCGCAAAACCACCGCAGCCCCGTCAATGCAGGCGCGGCGGATGCCGCGAACGCGGGGCCGTCCAACGACGGGCCTGCGTGGCATTGCAGGCTCAGCTTTCGCGCCTGCCGGCGCTTCTACAGAAACCGCTGCGCCTCCGAGACCCTGTAGGAGCGCCGGCAGGCGCGAACCCGGCGCCAATCGACCGCACCGACGCGCGGCGCGTACCCGCAGCCCCTGTTCGCCGCCGCCGCCGCTCCTACAGCCCCCCGGCCGGCCACGCCAAAACCGACGCACCGCCCTGTAGGAGCGCCAGGAGCGCCGGCAGGCGCGAACGCGGCCGTCCGACACGCGGCACGCTCACCCCCCACCGCCGCTGCATTCGCGGTTTTCCGACGCTCCTACAAAAGGCTGCGCACCTGCTCCACGATGCCGCGTGCCGCGTCCTCACACATGTCGAGCACCAAGTCGAAGCCCTTCGGCCCGCCATAGTACGGGTCGGGTACCTCCTCGCCGTGGCGCGCCGCGCCCGTCCAGGGCAGGAAGAGCTGCAGCTTGGGCCGATACACCTCGGGACAATGGCGCTGCATGTGCTCCAGATGTCCGTGATCCATCGCCAGCAGCAGGTCGAATTCCTGGAAATCGCGCACTTCCAGCTTGCGTGCGCGCAGCGCCGAGAGGTCATAGCCGCGCAGCTTGGCCGCCTTCTGCGTGCGCGGATCGGGCGCCTCCCCGGCGTGGTAGCCCTGCGTACCCGCCGAGTCCAGCAGCACCTGCGTGCCGAGCCCGCTCGTCTCGACGAACTGGCGCGCCACCGCCTCCGCGGTGGGCGATCGGCAGATGTTGCCGGTGCATACGAACAGGATCTTCTTCATCCCCTCCCCTCCTTTTTTTGTTATTACACGCTGCCATGCTGGTCGGCGCCGAACACGCGCTGGCGCAGCTTGAACAGTTCATCACGTGCTGCCGCAGCCTTCTCGAATTCGAGGTTGCGCGCGTACTCCTGCATTTCCTTCTCCAGGCGCTTGATCGTCCTCGCCAACGCCTTTTCGTCCATCACCGCATAGTCGCTGCCCTTGTCGGCGACGCGCGCAGCATCGCGCTTGGCCCCGTCCGAATCATAAACCCCGTCGATGATGTCCTTGATACGCTTGGTGACCGACTTCGGTACGATGCCATTCGCCTCGTTGAAGGCGATCTGCTTGTTGCGTCGGCGCTCGGTCTCGCCGATCGCTGCCTTCATCGAGTCGGTAATGCGGTCGGCGTAGAGGATGGCGGTGCCGTGGAGGTGGCGCGCGGCGCGGCCGATGGTCTGGATCAGCGAGCGCGCCGAGCGCAGGAAGCCCTCCTTGTCCGCATCCAGGATCGTCACCAGCGACACCTCGGGAATGTCCAGGCCCTCGCGCAGCAGGTTGATGCCCACCAGCACGTCGAACTCGCCCAGGCGCAGGTCGCGGATGATCTCCACGCGCTCCACCGTGTCGATGTCCGAGTGCAGGTAGCGCACGCGGATGCCGTTGTCGGCAAGGTAGTCGGTGAGGTCCTCGGCCATGCGTTTGGTGAGCACGGTGACCAGCACACGCTCGTTCACCGCCAGGCGTTTCTTGATCTCGCCGAGCAGGTCATCCACCTGGGTCATCGCCGGGCGCACCTCGACCATCGGGTCGATCAGGCCGGTCGGGCGCACCACCTGCTCCACCACCTGACCCTGGTGCTCCTCCTC
>JAKLLJ010000376.1 GCA_023150215.1 Thauera sp.
GATGTTCGCCCATGCCAGGCCGGGAACCAGCGACACCTCGGCGATCCCGACCGACCAGGTCAACAATCCCGGCACGATCAACGCACTGATCAATCTCGCCAAGCGTCCGACCTTCGCCAACGAGTCCGTGATCAAGTGGCGCAAGACCGCCTCCTGCGCCAAGGGCGTCGACGAGACCCGGTGCTGGTGCGAGCCGGGCCGCAACGGCAAATGCTGGGAGAAGTCCCTGCACAAGGAAGCCGTACACCACATCCTCAAGGGCGGTGAGGACTCGATCGGCGCGCTCGAAGCCATCCAGCGCGTGTACTTCAACATCGGCTCGTGCTCGGAGCAGTGCTGGGTCAATCACCTTGCAGACCTGCGCCAGCTCGATCCGCAACAACGCGGCTTTGGCCAGACGCCCTTCGACATCGGCCAGTGTAGGCGGGACTGCCCGAACTTCCGCGCCGTCGAGGACCGCTTGGGAAACATTCTCGACTTCTTCATGTCGGCCGAAGGCCATGCCACCGACCTGCGCGAGGCACGCGAGAACACGCTGCGGGTTGCCAACCCCGGCGCGCGTTACACCGATCAGGACCTGATCGCCGATCTCGAACGCACGTTCGGCGCGGCCGCGACTGGCCAGCTTGCCGGCCTCGATTTCCACAAGCTCGACCTCAAGACGGGGCTGCGCGAGGACTGGCTGGGCAACGATGGCCCCACCGCAGTGTCCGAGGTCGGCACCTTCCGCTGCCGCGCCCTGCACTCGAACCACATGGCCGGCCACGTCTGGCAGGAATACGGCTCCGAAACCCTGCGCGCACAGCCGCCCGACCCCAACGTCAAGGAACCCGGCGACGGTGGCCGCGGCCACTACCGCAACATCTCGCTGCTCAACCTGTGGGCGCACGCCCCCTTCCTGCACAACAACGCGCTCGGCCCCGAGCTTTGCGGCAAACCGCACAACGCCGCCAACGACTTCTATGCCCAGCGTCCGCGCTACGTCGATGCGAGCAATGTCAAGCTGTTGCCCGCCGAGCGCCAGCCCGCCTGCTTCGAGTACGACCCGAGCGTCGAAGGCCGATTCAAGCTGTACACCCTGTCGATGCAGGCGCTGCTCAATCCCGCCCAGCGCATCCCCAAGGTGACGCTGCTGAACGAGGACGTGACCCTGCGCCTCGGCCCGCGGCTATGGGACGGCACCGACAAGGAACGCCTGCTCGGTTTTGAACTGACGATCCCGAGCGAGATCGACGGCCGCGGCGTGACCGCCGGCACGCTGGGCAACTTCCAGCACAAGGCCTTCATCGTCGATCTCGTGCGCGCGAAGACCGCGCCCGACGAGCTCGAGCGCAGCCTCGCCAAGCGCCTGGGCAAGGAGAGCGCGAGGAAGGTGCTTGCCGACCTCCAGGCCGTCGCGCGGGAAGTGACCGGTAAGCCGAACGGCGTGGTCGAGGCGCTGCGCGCGCGCCCCTACCTGATCAAGCAGGTGTACAGCAGTTGCACCGCCGAGGTCGAGAACGCGGGCCACCGCTTTGGCGAGGACTTGTCCGAGGCCGACAAGAACGCCCTGATCGCCTTCCTCGCAACGCTTTGAGCATGGGGGACTTCATCATGACAAGGATCTCGCACTGGCCGTTTGGGGCGCTCGCCGTCTGCATGCTGGCCGCCATGGCGGTTACGGGATGCGGCCTGTTCGACGACGACGGGGAGCGGGCGCCGGAGATCGCCTTCGCCCCGCATGCCGAAGGCTATGCCGGCAAGCCCGATTTCGCCTGGCTGGAACATCGCCATCCGCTGTCGACGGCCGACCTGTACAAGATCACGCCGCAGAACATCGCGCAGCTCGACCAGGAGCAGGTCGACCAGATCTATGCGCGCCTGAGCGCCGGGCCGATCCCCGACGGCGCGTTCGACGGCGACCTGTTCTTCCCGCGCGGTGGCAGCGGCAAGCTGCGCCTGTCCGAGATCGCCGGCGGCGGCCTGAAGGGCTTGCTGGTCAATGTGGCGGGCGGCAAGCTCGACCTCG
>JAKLLJ010000377.1 GCA_023150215.1 Thauera sp.
GGGTCGGAGAGGTCCTCGATCATGGTCTTGTCGATCTCGGTCTCCTCGCCCGCCAGCACCAGTTCGACGTCCTTGCCGAGGTTGCGGGCGAGGTCGCGGGCGATGCGCGGGTACTTCTGGAACAGGCGGCCGATCGGCTGCATGCGCGTCTTCATCACCGCGTTCTGCAGGTCCGAGACCAGCAGGTCGAGCTGGCCGACGGCGGCGTCGAGCGCCTGCAGCGTCTCCGGCCCGGTCAGGCCGGCGAGGATTTCCGTGCGCAGGCTGGTGAGGCGGTTCTTGGTCAGGCCGATCTCGCCGGAGAGGTTGAGCACCTGGTCGAGCCGCGCCGTGTCGACACGGATCGAGTTGTCGCGCACCTTCTCGCTTTCGCGCCGCCCGGTCGGGCCGCCGTAGCCCGGCTTGTCGGAGGCGCGCCGGCCGATGGCGGCCTTGATGATCTCCTCGTCCGGCTTCGGCGGCTGGGGAATGCCGCGGCCGGCTTGCGCCGGCACTTCCGGCGCCTTGCCGGTCACCGCCGCGTAATAGGCGTTCCAGTCGACCACCCCGGCCGTCGCGCGCGGCGCCGGCGCGGCAGCCGCCGCCGTCTCCGGCGGACTGACTTTCGGCTCCGCGCCCTTCAGCTCGCCGGCGATGGCCTGCTTCAGGCTGGCGATGAGTCCGCCGTCGGCCGCGCGCGGCTGTGTGCCCTTTTCGAGGGCATCGAACATGTCGCGCACCGTGGCGGTGGCGGCCATGATGACGTCCATCGCCTCGGCGGTGATGTCCAGTTCGCCGGTGCGCAGCTTGTCGAACAGGTTTTCCGTCAGATGGCAGAGCGTGACCAGCTCCGTCGCGTTGAGGAAGCCGGCGCCGCCCTTGATGGTGTGAAAGCCGCGGAAGATGTCGTTGAGCAGGCCGCGGTCGTGCGGGTTCTTCTCCAGCTCGACCAGCTTGTTGTCCACGCCGGAGAGCAGGTCGGTCGCTTCGACCAGGAAATCCTGCAGCAGGTCTTCCATGCCGGAAAAGTCGCTCATGTCCAATGCTCCGCGTTATTGTCCCCTCTCCCGCCAGCGGGAGAGGGAGGTACGTCAAAACCCCAAACTCTCCAGCAGATCGTCCACCTGCTCCTGATTGGCCACCACGTCGGCGCGGCCGTCGGCGTTCATCACCGGGCCGTTGAGCAGCCCCTCGGGCGCCTCGAACTTCATGTCCTTCGGCATGGCCTCGAGCAGCACCTGTAGCAGCTCGGTCTCCATGCGCTGGGCCAGGTCGACGATCTTCTTGATGACCTGGCCGGTAAGGTCCTGGAAGTCCTGCGCCATCATGATTTCCATCAACTGCGCGTTGGTGGCGGCGGTGCGCGCCGGCACGCCGTCCAGATAATTGCGCGTGTCGCCGGCGAGCGCCTTGAACTCGTCGACCGAGAGATCGCCGCCGAACAGGCGGTCCCAGCGGCCGGACAGCGCCGCCGCCTCGGCCTGCAGGCCGTCCTGGATCGGCCTGGCGGCGTCCGTGGCATTGAGCACGCGGCTGGCCGCCTGCTCGGTCATCTGCGCCACGTAGACCAGGCGCTGGCGCGCGTCGGGGATGGCCTTGGCCGCCTCTTCGAGCGCGCGGTCGTAGCCCAGTTCGCGCAGCGTGTCGTGCAGTTGCCGTGTCATCTGGCCAAGACGCTGGAAGACGTTGTCGTGGCCCGGCGCGGCGGCGCCTTGCTCCGTGACCGCCGGCGGCGACGCCTGACCGGCGACGCTGTCGAACAGCGCCTCCAGTTCGGGCGAATCGCCCATCGTGGCGGTGCCGCCGACCACCTCCACACGCGGCTCCTTCGCCGCGCCGGCGGCCGGCCGCTGGCCCGGCTGGGCGGCAATGCTGTCGAACAGCGCCTGGAGATCGGCGGAATCGCCGGATTCGTCGAATTTGAATTTCCTGCTCATGTTTATTCTCCCCTGCGAGGCGACCTCAGGCGGCCTCCTTCTCCAGTTTCTCGAAGATCTTGTTGAGCT
>JAKLLJ010000378.1 GCA_023150215.1 Thauera sp.
GAACTCGAGCTCGACGATGGCGAGCACCGGGTGAGCATGGGGGGCCTGGTCGCGCATTGCGAGCCAGGCCTGATCGGACTTGCCTGCCGCGCGATCGATCTCGACAGCGTCACCGTGCTGCGCCGGCTGATCGAACTCAATCTCGGTGACCCTACGCTGCTCGAGCGCGACCTGCACGCGCTGGTGGAAGGCTGAGCGACGCCTGCGGCGCTCACTGGTGCGGGCCTTCGGCTGTGCGCGCCGCCGCGACCGACGAGATCGTCGGTCCCCTCACTCATGCCGCCAGGCGACCGGCGCGGTAGTCGGCGACCGCCTGGTAGATTTCCTGCTCGGTGTTCATCACGAACGGCCCGTACTGCGCAATCGGTTCACCGAGCGGGCGACCGGCAATGAGCAGTGCGCGCGTGTCGGCTGCGGCCTCGATGGACACGCCATCGCTGTCCGCGTCGTTGGCGAGGATCGCCATCCTGCGCTCGGGCACCGTATCGTCGCCAATCTTCAGCGTGCCCCGATACACATACAGAAAGGCGTTGTGTCCGGCCGGCAGCGGCTGCACGAAGCAGGAGCCCGCGGGCAGGTGGAGATCGAGGTAGAGCGGCGCGGTGGCCTCGCGGCTGACGGCGCCCGTGACGCCATGGCTCTCGCCCGCAATCACGACCGCGTCGACGCCCGCCGTGGTGGTAAAACGCGGCAGCTCGGCCGCGGCGAAGTCGCGATACCAGGGCGCGCTCATCTTGTCCTGTGCCGGCAGGTTGAGCCAGAGCTGGAAACCTTCCATCACTCCCTCCTCCTGCTGCGGAATCTCGGCGTGGATCACACCCCGCCCGGCAGTCATCCATTGCACGCCGCCATTCTCGAGCAGGCCTTCGTGACCGGCGCTGTCACGGTGCAGCATGCGCCCGGCGATCATGTAGGTCACGGTCTCGAAGCCACGATGCGGGTGGTCGGGAAAGCCGGCGATGTAGTCGTCGGGCTGGTCGCTCCCGAAGGCGTCGAGCATCAAGTAGGGATCGAGCCGGCGCTGCAACGCCTGAGTGAGCACGCGGGTGAGCTTGACCCCGGCGCCATCCGAGGTCGGCATACCGGTGACCAGGCGCTCGACCACGCGGGGCCTGTTCACGCACGCCGGTGGGACTCGGGGCTGGGTGACGGTGCTCATCTGCGTTCTCCTTGGGGTTGGGGTACGGGGCGGGTGGGCCCGCCCTCGTCGTGCATTGCCAGTGCCGGTAAGAGCCGGTGCAGCCGGTCAGCCGAGCGCTGCTTCGATGTCGGCTGCGGCTTCGGCAAACCCCTGCCTGAGCGCATCCTCGCCCATGTTCAGGCCTTCGGCATAGACGAAGTGGATGTCGGTCATGCCGAGGAAGCCGAACACGGTTTGCAGGTACGGCGTCTGCGTGTCGGCGGCAGTGCCACGATAGCGGCCGCCGCGGGCGAAGGCGATGAAGACCTTCTTGCCCTTGAGCAGGCCCTCGGGGCCGTTCTCGGTGTAGCGGAAGGTGACGCCGGCGCGGGCGATAGCGTCGATCCAGTTCTTGAGCTGCGTGGAGATGCCGAAGTTGTACATCGGCACGCCAATGACGACGACGTCAGCCGCCTGCACTTCGGCGACCAGCGCGTCGCTGACCGCCACGCGGGCGACCTGCTCGGGTGTGCGCTGCTCGGCCGGCGTAAACAGTGCGCCAAGTGCTGCTTCGTCGATCACCGGTGCGGGGTCACGCGCCAGGTCGCGCTGCACAAGGGTCGCCGCCGGATTGGCCGCCTGCAGGCGGGCGACGATGTCGTTGGCGATGCGGGTGGAGTTGCCGGCGTCGGAACGGGCGCTGCCATTGATTTGCAGGATCTTCATGTTCGGGACCTCATGGGTTGGGGGTTCGAGTGAGCCCAGTCTATTCGACTGCATGGATTGCATTAACCCCCTAAAATAGACATCATTGTTCCTCGAATGGAACAAATAGACCCCAACG
>JAKLLJ010000379.1 GCA_023150215.1 Thauera sp.
GGACGCTCGGCGTCCTTGCTGCCCGGGCAGGTGGGCGAGACGCGCTACCGCATCACCCAGCCGCTGCCCGGCTGGGGCAAACGCGAGCTTGCGGTCAGGGCGGCCGAGGCCCGGGCGATCCAGGCCGACGCGATGCGTGATGCGAGCTGGACCGAGCTGGCTGCGGAGATCGAGACCTTGTGGCTGCGCTACTACGCCGCCGACCGCGAGCGGGGGCTCAACCGCGATGCGCTGAGCCTGCTGCGAAGCCTCGAAGAGCTCAGTCTCGCCCGTTACGAGCTCGGCCTGCTACCGCAGCAGGCGGTGCTGCGCATGCAGCGCGAGATCACCGCCCAGCGCCTGGCGCTGGTCGACATCGAGCAGCGCCGCAAGGGCTTGGTGGCGGCCCTCAACGGGCTGCTCGGGCGTGCGCACGACGCGCCACTGGCGCCTCCGGACGATCCTGCGCCGCTGCCCGCACAGATCGAGGCGGCCACGCTGTTCGCGTCGGTGGCAAGTGCCAACTCCGAGGTCCAGGTCGCGGCCAACGCCATCGACGTCGCCCGCGCCGAGCGCGAGCGCACCTACCAGGACCGCCTGCCCGATTTCGCGGTGGGGGTGACCAACAACCGCCCGGATGAAGGCAAGGCCTCGTGGGACGTGATGTTCGAGGTGATGATCCCGCTGCAGCAGTCCTCCCGCCGTGCCAAGGAGCGCGAGGCCGAATACCTGCTCATGGCGGCCGAGGCGCGGCGTGAGGAGGCCACGGCGCGCGCCGCCGGCGAGCTCGGCCGCGCCTGGTCGATGTACGTCCAGGGCGAGGAAACCCTGCGCCTGCTCGATCACACCCTGCTGCCGCAGGCCCGGGCCACGCGCGACGCGAGCCGGGCTGCGCTCGCCAGCGGCACGGTCGATTTCGACAGCGTGATCGAGGCCGAGCGCCAGCTCATCGACATCCGCACACGACGCCTGCAGGCCGAACTCGACACCCGCCTGGCCCTCACCGAGATCAAGAAACTGACTGGAGAACCGAAGTGAGCGCTGCCGTCCGGATGACGACGATTGCCGCGGCCGTGGCGATCGCTGCGGCTGCGGGGTACTGGCTTGCCCGGGCGCAACATGCGGCGGCGCCCGCCGCGCCGGTCGGCGCGGTCGCACCAGCCACCCGTGCTGCCGCGGCGCCTGCCAGCGCGGGCGAACGCCAGATCCTCTACTACCGCAACCCGATGGGCCTGCCCGACACCTCGCCGGTGCCGAAGAAGGACTCGATGGGCATGGACTACATCCCGGTCTATGCCAACGACAAACCGGACGACAGCGGCGCGGTGGTGGTCAGCCCGGCGCGCATCCAGACGCTCGGCGTCAAGACCGCCGAGGCCGAACTGCGCGCAGTGGATTCGGCCGTGCGCGCCAGCGGCCGCATCGAGATCGATGAACGTACCCAGGTCGTGGTGGCGCCGCGCTTCGAGGGCTGGATCGAGCGTCTGCATGTGAATGCGGTCGGCGATGCGGTGAAGAAGGGCCAGCCACTGTTCACCGCCTACAGCCCCGAGCTGCAATCGACCGGCGAGGAGCTGCGCATCGCCGAGCGCCTGGCCAGCCAGAGCGCGGCGCAGGATCCGATCGCAAGCGAATCCGCCCGGCGCCTGGCCGAGGCGACGCGTGCGCGCCTGCGCAACCTCCAGGTCGCCGGCCAAGCCGGGGCGCGGCAGGTCTTCCACGCCCCGGCGAGCGGCGTCGTGCTGGAGAAGATGGCGGTCGAAGGCGGGCGCTTCATGCCCGGCGAGGCGCTGTTCCGTATTGCTGATCTGTCGAAGGTGTGGGTCATTGCCGACGTCTATGAGCAGGATCTCGCGCGCGTGCAGGTCGGCCAGAGCGCGCAGGTGGCGCTCGAGGCCTATCCCGGTCGCAGCTTCGCGGCGCGAGTCGATTAT
>JAKLLJ010000037.1 GCA_023150215.1 Thauera sp.
GGCGATCTCATCCACCGCGAGCGCGAGTTCGTTGTACTGCGCCTCGAACTTCAGATGCAGGGTGTTGAACATCGGCCCGGTCACGTTCCAGTGGAAGTTGTGCGTGGTCAGGTACAGCGTGTAGCTGTCGGCGAGCAGGCGCGACAGACCCTCTGCGATCTTGGCTCGATCCTTTTCCTTGATCCCGATATCGATTTCCATGCTATTTCTCCTGTGAGTGGCAGGCTTCAGACGGCCCGTAGGTATCCTGCAATCATGTTAGCGCCCCGCGGACGCATTGATCAAACCGATTGTTCAGATGGAAGTCATCAATAAATATCATCGCCCATCCGCACGTGCGAGCCGTTCGGGGATCGGTGCCCGGCCCAGCGGACGCACGCCGGGGAGGGCGCTGTCGATGATCGCCGCGCGCAACACGTCGATCGCGCCGCTGCGCGGGTAGGTCACCCGCCAGGCGAGCGCAACGCGACGCGACGGCTCCGGCGCGACGAACGGCCTGACCGCGACCAGCACGTTGTGCGACATCTCGTCCGCAGCGGAGCTCGGCAGCACGGTCACGCCGAGCCCGGTGGCGACCATGTGGCGGATGGTTTCGAGCGAGCTGCCTTCGAGCGTGCGCTGCAGGCCGCCGATGTTGCGGCAGCTCGGGCACACCTCGAGCACTTGGTCGCGGAAGCAGTTGCCGGAACCGAGCAGCAGCAACTGGTCGTCGGCCAGATGCTCGGCATCGATCGCACGCTCGGCGGTCCACGGGTGACCGGCAGGCATCAGCACACGGAAGGGCTCGTCGTACAACGGCTGCGCGACCACGCCCGCCTCCTCGAAGGGCAGGCTGATGATGATCACGTCGAGCTCGCCGCGCTTGAGCGACTCGGCGAGGCGGGCGGTGAAGTTCTCCTGGATGATCAGCGGCATCCTCGGCGCGAGCTGGTGCACACGCGGAATGAGCCGCGGCAGGAGATAAGGCCCGATCGTGTAGATGACGCCCACCCGCAGCGGCCCGGCGAGCGGGTCCTTGCCTGCGGCGGCGATTTCCTGGATCTGGCTCGCTTCCATCAGCACGCGCTCGGCCTGGATGACGATGCGGCGCCCCGTCTCGGTGATCTTGACCTCGGAGGCGCTGCGCTCGAAGAGCTGGATGCCGAGCTCCTCCTCGACCTTCTTGACCGCGACCGACAATGTGGGCTGAGAGACGTGGCACTTCTCGGCGGCACGGCCGAAGTGACGCTCGTGGGCGAGGGCGACGAGGTAACGCAGATCGGTGAGGGTCATGGCTTCGACACGCTGGAAGGTGGTGAAACCCGAAATGAGCACCGTCCGATGTTACCGCGTCTACACCTTGCTGCGCGGCTGGCGGGCGACTCGATATACTCGCACGCTCAGCGCGTCCGACCGCCTCCGATGCCCCCACGACCCACTCGTCCCGCAGTCGCCCTGCTGCTGCTCGTCGCCGCCAGCAGCGCAGCCTCGAACGAAAACAGCTTCTTCGAGCCGCTGCCACTGGTACTGAGCGCATCGCGCCTGCCACAGCCGCTGCAGGACACCCCGGGAGCGGTCACCGTACTCGACGCCGACCTGATCGCCGCGACCGGCTACCGCGAGCTCGCCCGCCTGCTGCGCCTGGTGCCCGGCTTTCAGGTCGGACAGGAACGCGGCAATGCCCAGTGGGTGACCTACCACGGGCTCGGCATGGACTACCTGATGCAAATGCAGCTGCTGGTGGACGGGCGCGCCTCACCGACACCTTCCTTTGCCGCCAGCGCGGAACGTGCGCTCTACGGTGACATCGAGCGCATCGAGGTGGTGCGCGGCTCGAACGCGGCGGCCTACGGATCGAATGCCTTCCTCGGCATCGTCAATATCACCACCGTCGATGCGAACCGACAACCTGGCACCCGACTTCGCATCGCCCACGGCCAGCCCGGCATCCGCGACGCCAGCGTCCGCCACGCGAGCACGGCCGGGCCGCTGAGCCTGCGGGTCAGCGCCCACCACGAGCAGGACGACGGCTTCACCGACCTGCACGACGGCCGGCGTACCGACGCGCTGAACCTGCGTGGCGACCTGAAGGTGGACGGCCGCAACGAAGTGGACCTGACCGCCGGCTTCGCCGAGAGCACGCACGATCTGGGCTACGCGGGCTCGATGTTCGACACCGCAGCCGAGCGCGAGGGTCGCAACACCAACCGCTCCCTGCACCTGCGCTGGCGCCACGTCCCGGACAACGAGCAGGAATGGCTGCTGTCGGCGTACTGGAGCCGGCAACGCGCGCGGGACCAGTGGCGCCTCGACTCGACCATCAACCGGCCCGCCCTTCCCGGCCTGACGGAGCTCGAGGCGCTGCAAGCCACGGTCGGCAACGACGCCGCGTCCACCCAGCACAACCTGGAGTTCGAGCACCGTCTGCGCATCGATGCCGAATCGCGCCTGATGTGGGGTGCGGAATGGCAGCGCATCGAGCAGGAGTCGGCGTTCTACTATCACACCAGCGGCGCACACGGGCGCAACGAATACCGCCTGTTCGCCAATCTGGAGTGGAGCGCGGCACCCGACTTGCTGTGGAACGCGGGCGGCATGATCGAGCAAGTTCAGCACGACGACGCCCGTTTCGCACCCCGCGTGTTCCTCAACTGGCATGCCCATCCCCGCCTGACCTGGCGCATCGGCCATTCACGCGCCTGGCGCCAGCCCCTGCTGTTCGAACGCAATGCCGACGTGCGCATCATCGACGACCACGGACGCCTGCTGCAGCACCGCCAGTTCCCCAACCCCGCGCTGCGTCCGCAGCGCATCGACGCCAGCGAGATCGGCCTGCTTGGCGTGTTCGGCGAGCACCGCAGCACCTTCGACCTGCGCCTGTTTCGCGAACGCATCGACGACCTGATCGTGCGCAATCCGGTCGACGCTGCCCTGCTCGCCGGCAGCGTGCTGCCCAGACCGCTGCGCGAACTGCTCGGCGGCACGCGCTGGGAAAACTACGCCGGCCGCGTGCAGTTGAGCGGCCTCGAGTATCAGGTGAATCTCAAGCCCTGGCGCGGCACCGAGTTCATCCTCGCGCACAGCATGATCCGGCGCGATGCCGACGACGACCGCATCCGCCGCAACGTCGCGCCCTACAGCGCCAGCCTGAGCTGGCTGCAGCGCGTCGGCCCATGGCGCTCGATGCTCAGTGTGCTGCGCATGGGGCCGATCGATGCCGGCTTCAGCTACGTGCCCGGCTACCGCTACACGGTGCCGTCCTACACCACGGTGGACTGGAGCGTGTCACGCATGCTGCGCTTGCCAGCGTTGCCGGTGGAGGTTCGCCTGACCGCCATCAACCTGTTCGGCAGCCACCAGGAGCTCGCCAACCGCCCGCTGCAGGCGCAACCCGAATACCTGGGGCGTCCGGCGAACGAGGTGAGCCGGCAGGTCTGGCTGTCGGTGGAAACGAACTTCTGACGCACTGCGTCTTGAAGCACGCACGCCCCGACCCGATGTGAAAACGGAGATCTCGCCGGGAACGGGTCGCGCGCCGCCGCGTCCACGTCAGGTGGATCACCGGGACTCCGGATCCGAACTTCCCTGTTGCCGACCAAGGATGTACAACCCCATGAAAAGACTCCTGTCCGCCAGTGCCGTCGCGATCGCGCTCGGCGCAATCCTGCCCCAGGCGCCCGTGCTGCCCGCCGCTCACGCCCAATCCGCGGTGGCCGCGCCGTCGATGGTCACCCCCAACCGCTTCGGCCTGCCAGACTTCGGCGACCTGGTCGAGCAGGTCGGCCCGGCGGTGGTCAACATCAGCGTGGTGCAGCGCGTAGCGCAGGGCGCGGCCGGCGAGAACCCGCTCGCCAACGACCCCTTCTACGACTTCCTGCGCCGCTTCGGGGTGCCCATGCCGGGCTTCCCCGGCCAGCCCGGCATGGGACCGCGCGCACGCCAAGGCATCGGCTCGGGCTTCATCGTCAGCAAGGACGGCTACGTGCTGACCAACGCCCACGTGGTCGCCGGCGAAGATGGCGACGCCGCATTGTCGGAGGTCACCGTCACACTGATCGACAAGCGCGAATTCAAGGCCAAGGTGGTCGGCATCGACCGTCGCACCGACGTCGCCCTGCTCAAGCTCGACGCCAGCGGCCTGCCCGCGGTGAAGATCGGCAATCCCGACCAGTCGCGTGTCGGCGAATGGGTGGTGGCGATGGGCTCGCCCTTCGGCTTCGACAACACCGTCACCGCCGGCATCATCTCGGCCAAGGCGCGCCGCCTGCCCGACGAGACCTACGTGCCCTTCATCCAGACCGACGTCGCGATCAACCCGGGCAACTCGGGCGGGCCGCTGTTCAACCTCGCCGGCGAGGTCATCGGCATCAACTCGCAGATCTACTCGCGCTCGGGCGGCTTCATGGGGATCTCGTTCGCGATCCCGATCGACGTCGCGATGAACATCAAGGACCAGCTCGTCAGCCACGGCCGCGTGCAGCGCGGGCGCCTGGGGATCGCGATCCAGGGCGTGGACAAGGACCTCGCACAGTCCTTCGGCCTCACCGACGCACGCGGCGCCCTCGTCGCCAGCGTCGAGCCGGGCAGCGCCGCCGACAAGGCCGGGCTGAAGGCTGGCGACGTGGTCCTGGCGGTGGATGGCCGGCGCATCGAAGATTCCGCCGAACTGCCGCGCGTGATCGGCGAGAAGCGGCCGGGCAGCGGCGTGCGCCTCGAACTCTGGCGCGACGGCCGCAGCCGCGAGGTGAACGCCACCCTGGACGAACTGAAGTCCGAGACGATGGCCGGCGGCGCGCCCGCCCCCAGCCAGGTGGAACGACTGGGCGAAAAGTTCGGCCTCAGCGCACGCGCCCTGACCGCCGAGGAAGCGGCCCGGCTGAGCCTGCGTGGCGGGGTGATGGTCGAAGGTGCAGATGGTGCCGCAGCGCGCGCCGGTTTGCAGCGCGGCGACGTGATTCTGGCGATCAACAACCAGCCGGTGACCGGCATCGCCGATCTGCGTGCCCAGCTCGAACGTGCGGACAAACGCTTCGCGCTGCTGATCCAGCGCGGCGAAGCGCGCATTTTCGTGCCGATCAGGCTCGAGTAAGCCGGACCGCGAGCCCAGCCGGGAGGCTGGCGCCCGCACCGCCGGCAAGCGGCAAGCGGCAAGCGGCAAGCGGAGCAATTGCACGATGGATGCCTCACGGGAGGGCATTCATCGTGGCGGATTGCCTGAAGAGTTCGCGGCTTCCGCCGCTCCTACACGAGAGCCGTGCGGCCCGGCGCTTCTGTAGGAGCGGCGGAAGCCGCGAACCCTCAGCCCCCAAAACCAGCCATCACGCCTGCCCGCACCAAGGCCTGCCCCCCGTCCCTTGCACCCGATCGACTCACAGCCTGAAGCGCGACACCGACGCCTGCAGGCGCCCGGCGAGTTCGCCGAGCGTGCGCGCCGACTGCACCGTGTGTTCGAGCGCATCGTTGTTGCTGCGCGCCATGCCGGCGATCTCGCCGATGCGCGCGTTCACCGACGCGCTGGCGCTGCGCTGCGCACCGGTGGCCTCGGCGATGCGGTCGAGGCCCTCGCCGACCTCGACCACCAGCGAGTTGGCGGTCTGCAGCACCTGCATCACCGCGTCGGCCGTGCCCCGGCTCGATGCAAGATGACCGAGGCCATCGTCGAGCGCGCCGCGCACCGAACCCGAGCGGCGGCCGACCTCGCGCGTGATCGTGTCGATCTCGCCGGCGGAACGGGCTGACTTCTCCGCCAGCTTGCGCACCTCATCCGCCACGACCGCGAAGCCGCGCCCCTGTTCACCGGCCCGCGCCGCCTCGATCGCGGCGTTGAGCGCGAGCAGGTTGGTCTGCTCCGCGATCTCGCGCACCTCGCTGGTCATGCGCGAGATGGCCTGCGTCGAATCGACGAAGGCGACCACCGCCTCGCCCATCTGGCGCACCGCGACCTCGACCTCACCCACCTCGCCGACCAGGCGCTCCAGGCTGCGATGCCCCTCACGTGAGCGCTCGAGGCTGTCGTGCGAACGCTGGCGGACAAGCTCGGCGTGCTCGGCGATCGACGAGATGCTGTCCATCAGCCCATCCATCGCATTCGCGGCACCCACCGAGCTTTCGTTCTGGCGATGCGAGCTTTCGGCGACCGACTCGGCCTTGCCGGCCAGGCTGCGCGCCGCACCGGTGACCTCGCTCGCCGAATCGCCAACCTGGCGCACGAGGCTCGCGAGCGTGCCCATCATGTCGTTGAAGGTTCGCGCGGTACGGCCGATCTCGTCCTCGCCGCGCACCGGCAGGCGCTGGCCCAGGTCGCCGCCGCCCTCCGCGATGCGCGCCAGGCCCGCGTTGAGCTGCGCCAGCGGGCGGGTGACGAAGCGGCTGATGAAGAGATAGATGAAGACGATCAGCGGAATCGACACCAGCGCGGCGAACATGATGCTCTTGTTGCGAAAGGCCAAAACCGCCGCATTGGCCTTGTCGAGCGAGATCCGCATCGACACCGCACCCAGCGGCGTGCCGGCCGCCACCTGATGGCAGGCGATGCAGTCCTTGCCAAGCCAGCTCGCCGACGCCAGGGACGGGATCACCACACGCAGATGCTCGCCGTGCTCGGCGCTGCGCTCGACCCTCAGCGTGCTGCGTCCTTCGGCGAGGGCGAGACGTTCATCGGCATCATGCTCACGCGCCTTCACGCCACCGTCACCGAACACGCGGCTGACCGCATCACCGCGGATCACCTCGAGGTCCTGCACCACCGAGAGCTCCTTGATCTGGTCAAGGAAGACATCGCGCTGCGCGACCGTGCCGGTGATCATCATCCCGGTGAGCCCGGCCATGGTCATCTCGTTGACGGTGGCCGCGAAATCCTTCGCCTGATCGATCGCGGTGTCGCGGTTCACCCGGGTTTCCCACACGATCATGCTGCCGAACGCAGCAATCATCATCAGCCAGATCACGCCGGTCAGGCGCAGCCATATCGGAGTATCGGAAAATCGCAACATCGGCCTTCTCGCATCACCGGGTTCATGGACGTGCAGGACATGCGCGGCCTCTAACATTCGCTTACGACCGCAAACGCCCGGCCTTGAGGGCGATTGTCCACCGGGCTGCGCCGCCTGACGACGGAATATCAACAATATCTGATATATCCTTGCGCACGAAGGCACGCAATATCGTGCGAGGATCATGGAACCGGCTAACGGCACCGCGGTCTGCCCACGCTCAATACGCTACATCCCAATATGCTGAATCCCTTTCCCCAACCCCGACCCAGGAGGTCCACGATGAAAAAAGCGATCGCGCTCGGCATCATCTCCCTTTCCCTCGCCACCGCCGCTTCGGCCCAAGTCAAGCCGGAAGACCAGATCAAGTTCCGCCAGGCCGGCTACAGCTTCATGAGCTGGAACATGGGCAAGATCAAGGCCAACGTCGAAGGCGAGTTCAATGCCCAACAGGTCCAGGCGGCCGCCAATGCCATCGCCGGCATCGCCGGTTCGGGCATGGGTGCGCTCTACGGCCCCGGCACCGAGAAGGACATCGGCAGCCTCAAGACCCGCGTCAAGCCCGAGTTCTTCCAGGAGATGCCGAACGTCGGCAAGCTCGCCACCGACTTCAACAACGCCGCCGCCAACCTCGCCAAGGTCGCCGCCACTGGCGACAAGGCCGCAGTGCAGAAGGCCTTCGCCGACACCGGCGCGACCTGCAAGGCCTGTCACGACAAGTACCGCATGGAGTGAGGTGTGAGGCGTCAGGAGTAAGGCGCTCAGACAGCGAAGCCACCCTGCGGGGTGGCTTCGCTGGTTTACGGAAGGGTTCGCGGCTGCCGCCGGTCCTGTAGGAGCGCCGGGAGGCGCGAACGCGTACGCACGGGATCCGCGTCGCGATGGGTCGGGTGCCGGGTTCGCGGCTTCCGCCGCTCCTACAGGGGCTTCGTCACGGCGCGTCGCTCGACCTTCACATCACCACGCCGCCGGCGGTGGCGGCGGCGGCGGTTCGATGAAGCTGCCGGTGGCGACGTAGAGCACCGCCGCGGTGATCGCCAGCGCGATCATGAAGGGCACCGCGCCCCCGCCCTGCGCGGGCTGAGCGTCGGCTTCCTCGACCTCCTTCATGCCGGTGATCATCGGCCGCACCAGGTTGTCCTTCTTCACCAGCGCGTAGAACAACACCGCGGACACGTGCAGCCCCACCAGCACGATGATCGCCCAGTAGTTCTGCCGATGCAGGCCCGACAGCCAGTCGCTGGTCGCGCTGCTGACCAGCGCGCGCAGCGGGCCGGAAAAGGCGATCTCGTCATTGGCGAACAGGCCGGTGAGCGCCTGGTAGATCATCACCCCGAGCAGGACGAGCACCGACAGCGCGCCGAGCGGATTGTGGCCGAGCCCGCTCCAGTGCCCGCGCAGGTGCGCCCACAGGTGGGCGGGGCCGGGCACGAAGTCGGCGAAGCGGGCGTAGGTCGAGCCGATCACCCCCCACACCAGACGGAAGGCGAGCAGCCCGGTGATGGCGATGCCGACCTTGCCATGCCATTCGATGAAGCTGCCACCGATCTGGCCGGTGATGTAGGCCGCGACAACGAGCACCGCCAGCAGCCAGTGGAAGAGTCGGGTAGGCAGGTCCCAGACGCGGACGTTGCGTGTGTTCATGAGCGTGTTCCGTGATCGAAGAGGGGGGCGGTGCCGGGTCGGGCGGCGCGCGCTACGAGGTCATGCCGATTATCGCCGCAGCGAAGCCATGCGTCATGTACCTGGCAGCGCGCGCCGGATGAGCGCGAGGCTGCGCATCATGTGCCTGGCAATGTGCCACCGGGCGGCGGGGAAGGTTCGCGGCTGCCGCCGCTCCTAAATGCACCCCGGAGCGCGGCGGTTTTCTGTAGGAGCGGCGGCAGCCACGAACCCTCTGCCTGCACCCATACAACGCCCTGGCACCCGAATCCCCGATCACAGACCCCCACCCCGCCCCCAGGTTCCGCTGCACTGCATCATCCGGCCTGGCGCTGCGCCAAAAACTCGCGCAGATGGCGCCCGGTGTGCGAGGCCGGCGTCGCCATCGCCACCTCCGGCGGCCCCTCGGCCACCACCCGGCCACCGCCGTCGCCGCCTTCCGGGCCGAGGTCGATCAGCCAGTCGGCCTCAGCCATCACGTCGAGGTCGTGCTCGATCACCAGCACGGTGTGGCCGGCGTCGGTCAGGCGGTGCAACACGTGGATCAGCTTGTCCACGTCGGCCATGTGCAGGCCGACGGTGGGCTCGTCGAGCACGTACAGGCTGTGCTTGTCGGCCGGCAGCGGCACGCCGCCGGTGTCCTCCGCGTCGCCCGGGCGACGGCGCACCTTGGCGAGCTCGGTCACCAGCTTGATGCGCTGCGCCTCGCCGCCCGACAAGGTCGGCGACGGCTGCCCGAGCGTCAGGTAGCCGAGGCCGACGTCCTGCAGCAGCTGCAGCGGGTGGGCGATCGCGGGATGCGCGGAGAAGAAATCCACCGCCTCGTCCACCGGCATCGCCAGCACCTCGGCCACGGTCCTGTCCTTCCAGCGCACCGACAGCGTCTCGGGGTTGAAGCGCGCGCCGCCGCAGCCTTCGCAGGGCGTCTTCACGTCGGGCAGGAAGCTCATCTCGACGGTGGTCTGGCCGGCGCCGTCGCACACCGGGCAGCGCCCGGCGCCGGGGTTGAAGGAGAAGCGCGAGGCGTTCCAGCCGCGCGTGCGGGCGTCGAAGGTGTCGGCGAAGAGCTTGCGGATCGCGTCCCAGAAGCCGACGTAGGTCGCCGGGCAGGAGCGCGGCGTCTTGCCGATCGGCGTCTGGTCGACCTCCAGCACGCGCCCGACCTGGTGCCAGCCGGGCATCGCCACGCAGCCGACGAGGGGCTGGTCGACCGCCTCCGGCTGCGCCTGGCCGCGGCGGCGCGCGCGGGTGGCCTCGGGGTCGCCGAGGCGCGCGCGCAGGTTGGCGTGGATCACGTCGCGCGCCAGGCTGGACTTGCCCGAGCCAGACACCCCGGTCACCACGGTGAGGCGGGCGAGCGGGATGCGCACGTCGACGTCGCGCAGGTTGTGCAGGTTCGCGCCCTCGATGCGGATCGCCGGGTTCTCCAGCGCCACCGCGCGACGCGGGCGCAGCGGGTGCTGCAGGGGGTGGCGGAAGCACTCGCCGGTAGCCGATTCGGGCGCCGCCAGCAGGTCGGCGATGGTACCTTCGGCCACCACCCGGCCGCCGCGCACGCCGGCGCCGGGGCCGAGGTCGATGACGTGGTCGGCGCGGCGAATGGTGTCCTCGTCGTGCTCGACCACCAGCAGGGTATTGCCGCGGTCGCGCAGGGCCTCCAGCGTGTCGAGCAGCAGGCGGTTGTCGCGCGGATGCAGGCCGATCGTCGGCTCGTCGAGGATGTAGCACACGCCGCGCAGGTTGGAGCCGAGCTGGGCAGCCAGGCGGATGCGCTGCGCCTCGCCGCCCGACAGCGTGGGCGCGGCGCGATCGAGCGCGAGGTAGCCGAGGCCCACGTGCTGCAGGAAGGCCAGGCGCCCGCGGATCTCGCTGACGAGGTCGCGGGCGATGTCGGTCTCGCGCTCGTTCAATGCCAGCTCGGCGAAGAATCCCGCCGCCTTGTCCACCGCCTGCGCCGCGAGCTGATGCAGGCCGAGCTCACGGAAGCGCACCGCGCGCGCCACCGGGTTCAGGCGCGCGCCGTCGCAGGCGGGGCAGGGCTCGTCGCCGACGATGACTTCTTCCGTATCGCCGAGGTCGAGCGCGTCCGGGTCTTCGATGCGCGCCGCGGTCTTCAGCCCGGTGCCGTAGCACTTCGGGCACCAGCCGTGCTTGGCGTTGTACGAGAACAGGCGCGGGTCCGGCTCGGGGAAGCCGGTGCCGCAGCTCGGGCAGGCGCGCAGGGTGGAGAAGGTGATCGGCTGGGCGCCGAGCTTGCCGATCTCGAGCACCTTGATCACGCCCTTGCCGATGTCCAGCGCCTGGCGCACGAACTCGCGCAGCGTGGCTTCGTTTTCCGGCTGCACCACCACCATGCCGGTGGGCAGCTCGATGTTGTGTTCCTTGTAGCGGTCGAGCCGCGGCCACTTGTTGGTAGGCAGGTATTCGCCGTCGACGCGCAACTGCGCATGGCCCTTGCCGCGCGCCCACTTGGCGAGGTCGGTGTACAGGCCTTTGCGGTTGATCACCAGCGGCGCGAGGACTTCGATGGAAGCGCCGCGCAGCTCGCGCTGGACCTGCGCGACGATGGCCTCGAAGCTCTGCGGCGTCACCGGCACGTCGCAGTCGGGGCAGAACTGCGTGCCCAGCTTCACGTACATCAGGCGCAGGAAGGGGTGGATCTCGGTCAGCGTCGCCACCGTGCTCTTGCGCCCGCCGCGGCTGGTGCGCTGCTCGATCGCCACCGTGGGCGGAATGCCGAAGAGGCCGTCGACGTCGGGCCGGCTGGCCGGCTGCACGAACTGGCGGGCGTAGGCGTTGAGCGATTCCAGATAGCGGCGCTGGCCCTCGCCGAAGACGATGTCGAAGGCCAGCGTGGACTTGCCCGAGCCGGACAGGCCGGTGATCACGGTGAACTGGTCGCGCGGGATCTGCAGGCTGACGTTCTTGAGGTTGTGCTCGCGCGCGTGGCGGATCTCGATCGTCGGCGCGCCGACGGGGCGGTATTCCATCCGCGGTTCCGCCGCAACGAGCCCCCCTGTAGGAGCGGCGGCAGCCGCGAACACGGCGCTTCCGGCCGCGCCATCGTCCCCGGAGGCACATTCGCGGCTGCCGCCGCTCCAACGGGGGGGCTCGCCGGCGCTGGAAGCGGGATGCCCGAATCCTTTCAGTGCCTCGGCGTAGTCGCGCAGCGCGGCGCCGGTGTGCGAGCTCGCGTGCGCGCGCACCGCCTCCGGCGGACCTTCGACCACGACCGCGCCACCGCCTTCGCCGCCCTCGGGGCCGAGGTCGATGATCCAGTCCGACGCGGCGATCACGTCGAGGTTGTGCTCGATCACGATCAGCGAATGCCCAGCCTGCAGCAGCTTGTCGAAGGCGCCGAGCAGCGTGGCGACGTCCTCGAAGTGCAGGCCGGTGGTGGGCTCGTCGAAGAGGAAAAGCAGGCCGGGTTCGGTCGGTTCGGCCAGCCACGACACCCCGCCCGCGGCACCCCGCCCGGCCCGGACGGCGAGCTCATCTGCAGCGCTCTTCACAGCCCGCATGGCAAGCGCTCCCGTCTTTCCCCCAGCCTTACCCCCAAACTTATCCACAGCACTGGTTTTGCGTACAGGCTTGCGCTGCGCCGCCTCGGCGAGGTGGCCGGCGAGCTTCAGGCGCTGGGCTTCGCCGCCCGACAGCGTCGGCACCGGCTGGCCGAGGCGCAGATAGTCGAGGCCAACGTCGGCCAGCGGCGCGAGCGCGGCGAGCACCTTGGGATGCTCGCGGAACACGTCCAGCGCCTCGTGCACGGTCAGCTCCAGCACGTCCGCCACCGACAGTCCGTTCCATTGCAATTCAAGCACTTCCGGCCGATAACGCTTGCCGTCGCAGTCCGGGCAGCGCAGCCAGACGTCGGACAGGAACTGCATCTCGACATGCTCGAAGCCCGAGCCGGTGCAGGTGGGGCAGCGGCCGTGGCCGGCGTTGAAGCTGAAGGTGCCGGGGGTGTAGCCGCGCTGCCTGGCCTCGGGCAGGGCGGCGTAGAGGGCGCGGATCGGGTCCCAGGCGCCGACGTAGCTCACCGGGTTGGAGCGCGAGCTCTTGCCGATCGGCGACTGGTCCACCATGACCACGCCGCGCAAGTTATCCACATTCTCGAGACGATCGAAGGCCCCCGGCGATTCGGTCGCTTCGCCGAAATGCTTGGCCAGCGCCGGGAACAGCACGTCCTGGATCAAGGTGGATTTGCCCGATCCGGACACGCCGGTGAGGCAGGTCATGCGCTGCAGCGGGAAGGCCACGGTGAGGTTGCGCAGGTTGTGCTGGCGCGCGCCGATCAGCTTCAGGCGCGGCGTGGCGGCGTCCACCGGACGCGGCGGGCGATCGATGTCGATGCGCTTCTTCCCGGCCAGCCAGGGGCCGGTGACCGAGTCGGGGTTGGCGGCGATCTCGGCCGGCGTGCCGCGCGCGACGATGTTGCCGCCGCGCTCGCCCGGGCCGGGGCCGATCTCGAGCAGCTCGTCGGCGGCCACCATCACCTGCGGGTCGTGCTCGACCACCACCAGCGTGTTGCCGGCGTCGCGCAGCCGCGTCATCACGCCGAGGATGCGGCCGATGTCGCGCGGGTGCAGGCCGATCGAGGGCTCGTCGAGCACGAACAGGGTATTCACCAGCGAGGTGCCGAGCGCGGTGGTCAGGTTGATGCGCTGCACCTCGCCGCCCGACAGCGTGCGTGACTGGCGGTCCAGCGTCAGGTAGCCGAGGCCGACGTCAGCGAGGTAGGTGAGCCGGCTGCGGATCTCGTCCAGCACCAACTCGGTAGCCTCGTCCGCCGCGCCAGGCAGCGCGAGCGCCGCGATGGCCTCGCGGATGCGATCGACCGGCAGGGCCATCAGCTCGTGGACGGCGATGCCAGGCACGCCCGCAACCGACGCCCCCGCCGCGACGTGCGCCCCGCCGACGATACCCTCACCCGCGACGCTCGCCCCGCCGGTGGCACCCTCGCCCCCGACGATCGATGCCTCGGCCGTGACGTTCGCCCCGCTGACCTTGCCGTCCTCGCGGGCGCCTTCGAGGACGATCGCGCTTCCGGAACCGCTGTGTTCGCGGCTGCCGCCGCTCCTACAGGGGGCCTGCGCATTGGTCGGCAGGCGCCAGAGCAGGGCGTCGGGTTTCAACCGCGCGCCATGGCACGCCGGGCACTCCGTGTAGCTGCGGTAGCGCGACAGCAGCACGCGGATGTGCATCTTGTAGGCCTTGGTCTCCAGCCAGTCGAAGAAGTGGCGCACGCCGTACCAGTAGCGCGGCCACGAGCTGTCCCAGTTCTTCCACTTCGGGTCGCCCTCGAACAGCCACTGACGATGCTCCGGCGGCAGGTCGCGCACCGGGATGTCCATCGCCACGCCATCCTTCTTCGCCATCTTCGCCAGGTCCTGCTGGCATTCCTTGTAGCTCTCGGTCTGCCACGGCTTGATCGCACCTTCGGCGAGCGTCTTCGACTCGTCGGGAATGACCAGGCCGAAATCCACCCCGATCACCCGCCCGAAGCCGCGACAGGTCTCGCAGGCGCCGATCGGCGAGTTGAACGAGAACAGCCCGGGCGTGGCGTCCGAATAGTGGATGTCGCAGTCCGCGCAGTGCAGGCCGGAGGAATAGCGCCATACCGCCTCGCCCGGCGTCCCATTCGTCTTCTCCGCCTTCACCCCCTCGCCCGACGCATGCACGGCAAGCCGCCCATGACCGCGCTGCAGCGCCGTCTCCAGCGCCTCGGCCAGGCGCGCATCCTCGGCGTTCGACGCGCGGAAGCGATCCTGCACCACCTGCAGCACGTCCTGCCCCTCTGCGCCGGCCCCGGCGATCCGCTGATGGATGCGGGTGTAGCCCTGCGCGGCGAGCAGGCCGGTCACCTCCGCCTCGCTGAAGCTCGACGGCACCGTCACCGGAAAGCACACCACCAGGCGCGGATCACCCTCGGCGGCCGCGCGCGCACGCAGGTCGGCGGCGATGCTGACCGCCGAATCGCGCCGCACCGGCTTGCCACAGCACCGGCAGTGCAGGTGCGCGGCGCGCGCGTACAGCAGCTTGAAGTGGTCGGCGAGCTCGGTCATCGTGCCCACCGTCGAGCGCGAGGTGCGCACCGGGTTGGTCTGGTCGATCGCGATCGCCGGCGGCACGCCCTCGATCCGATCCACCTGCGGCTTGTCCATGCGGTCGAGGAACTGGCGCGCGTAGGGCGAGAAGGTCTCGACGTAGCGCCGCTGGCCCTCGGCGTACAGGGTGTCGAACACCAGCGAGGACTTGCCCGAGCCGGACACGCCGGTGACGACCGTCAGGCGGTTCAGCGGCAGGTCGAGCGAGAGGTTGCGCAGATTGTTCTGGCGCGCACCGCGGATGCGAATGGCGTCGGCGATCGAAGCGGGGGCGTCGACCGGGGTGTAGCGGGTGTCGGAAACGGACATGGGGCGGAGGCCGAGACGTGAGCCGCCATTTTAGGCGGGGATCGGCGTCGGACTCATGCCCAGGGGGGGAAGGTTCCCGCGAAGGGTGTTATCGACGGTCAAGGATTGTTCTTGCTGTACGCCGCGGCCTGCGCAGGAACCCCTAGGCCACCTCGAGTTCCAGATGCACCCGCCGGCCCAGGGCCGTTGCGATGTTCACCAGGGCATCGAGCGAAAAGCGCGACACGCGCCCACGCAGCAGGTCATTGATGCGCGGCTGGGTAACGCCGCAGTGCGCGGCCGCCTCGGCCTGTGTCCAGTCGGCCGCTTTGACGATCTGGGCGATCTGCCGCATCAGCTCGGCCCGTGCCTGAAGGTTGGCGGCTTGTCCGGGGGTATCGGCAACAGCGTCCCACACGCTGCTGAAAGTCTCGACATTGCTCATTCAGCACCTCTTATCAGGTCGGTGTATCGCTTCCGGGCGAGTTCCACGTCGCGCTTGGCCATGGCCTGCGTCTTCTTCTGGAAAGCATGGAGCACATAGACGGCATCGGCCAGGCGTGCGGTGTAGATCACGCGGTATGTGCCCGAGTCGTCCCACACTCGAAGTTCCTCGACGCCTTTGCCAATGCTGGGCATCGGCTTGAAGTCGTCCGGCTGCTCGCCGCGCTGCACTTTATCAAGCTGGTAGCCGGCATCGTGCCGGGCATCCTCGGGAAACTCCCGTAGAGATTTGAGCGAGTCGCCGAGAAACCGAAGCAGCTT
>JAKLLJ010000380.1 GCA_023150215.1 Thauera sp.
TCACCGAGATCGTCGACTTTTACCTGCCGCCCGAAGGCTGTTCCTACCGCCTGGCGGTGGTCAGCATCAGGAAGCAGTACCCGGGCCACGCCAAACGCGTGATGTTCGGCATCTGGAGCTTCCTGCGCCAGTTCATGTACACCAAGTTCATCATCGTGGTGGATGAGGACGTGAACATCCGCGACTGGAAGGAGGTGATCTGGGCACTGACCACGCGCATGGACGCCACCCGCGACACCACGCTGGTCGATAACACGCCGATCGACTACCTCGACTTCGCCAGTCCGGTCGCCGGCCTGGGCAGCAAGATGGGGCTGGACGCGACCAACAAGTGGGTGGGCGAGACCAGCCGCGAGTGGGGCACGCCGATTGTCATGAACGACGTGGTGAAGGCGAAGGTGGACGCGATGTGGGGCGAGCTGGGGCTGTAGCGCAGTCGCCGGGCGCCGTGCTGGATGGTGCCGCCGGAACCTTGCGCGCGGCGTGCGTTACGTTTTGTTGTTGCACCGCAGCCGAACACCCGGCATGGTCCGCGGTCGAAGCCTTTGTCATGCGCTGCGGATGTCCCCGGCGCGGGCTTTCCTTCGAGGAAAATCGATGAATAGCTCCTATCCCGCCCCGCTCGAGGCCGGCCAGCCGTCCGAGAATATGGTCACGATCACCCATCTGGTCTACGCGCTGCACGCCTTCGCGGTGTTCTCGGCGGTGGTGGGCTCGGCGACGATCATCTTCAGCTTCGTCGCCAGCCTGCCCTCGATCGCCGCGGTGATCCTGAACTACTGGAACCAGAACGCGGTGCGCGGCACCTGGCTCGAGAGCCACTTCCGCTGGCAGATCCGCAGCTTCTGGTTCGCGGTGATGTGGATCGCCGTGTCGGGGCTCATGGTGCTGACCATCATCGGCGTGCCCTTCGCCCTCGTGCTGTTGTTGATCGCCGGCTTGTGGATCCTGTACCGCGTGGTTCGTGGCTGGTGGAACCTGATGCAGCGGCAAACGATGCCCATGGCGTGAGCACGAGCCGCCGCCGACGCGCCGAACTCCTGTAGGAGCGCCGGAAGGCGCGAACACGGCGCGTGAGATTGGAATGCGGTCGCTCGAGCGCGGCCTTCGCGGCTTGCACCGCTGTGGTTCGCGGCTGCCGCCGCTCCTACAGGGCGTCTGCTTGTGGTGTAGGAGCGCCGGAAGGCGCGAACAAGGTCCCGGTTCGCGGTGCAGGAGCGCCGGAAGGCGCGAATCGCGGCTCGCCTCCGCTCCACAGCCATTCGAGCAGCGCATCCTGGGCGGCAGCGCTGGCGGTGGCTTCGGGATGATTCACCATCATCACCACCACGTGTCGGCGACCGTGGCGGTCGAGCAGGTAGCCGGCCATCGCGCGCACGCCATTGAGCGTGCCAGTCTTGATGTGGGCCTGGCCGCGTGCCGGGCTGCCATCCAGGCGGCGGCGTGCCGTGCCATCCAGGCCGGCCACCGGCAATGCCGCGATGAACTCCGGCATCCACGGTCGCTGCCAGGCGGTCAGCAGCAGGGTGCCGAGGCTGTCGGCGCGGATGCGTTCGTTGCGCGACAATCCCGAGCCGTTCTCGATCACCAGCCCGGCGCTGTCGATGCCCGCCGCGGCGAGTGTGGCGCGCGCGGCGCGGGCGCCGGCAGCGACCATGTCTTCGGCGCTTTCCGGGGGCGCGCTGAGCTGGCC
>JAKLLJ010000381.1 GCA_023150215.1 Thauera sp.
CCGAGTTCTACCTGCCGTCGCGTTCCAGCGGCACGCTGCTGTGCTACTACCGTCATCAGGCCCATGGCGACCCCTTCCTGTGGCCGGGGCTCAACGACATCACCGCGTTCGTGGATTTCACCGCCGTGGCCGAGGCCGGCTTCGCCGCCGGGCTGGACGTGCAGGGCTACACCACGCAGGCGCAGTTCCTGTTCAACTGCGGCGTGCTCGATTGCCTCGCCCGCCGCGGTCCGCAGGAAAGCGCGGGCTACATCCGCGCCGCACGCGCGGTACAGCGCCTGACCGCACCCCATGAGATGGGCGAGCTGTTCAAGGTGCTGGCGCTGTCGCGCGGGATCGACGCCCCACTGCTCGGCTTTGCGCGTGGCGACCGCCTGCACGCGCTGTGAGCGCGCACGTGGTTCACAGCGCGCGCTCGTCGAGCCACGCGGCGACGCGCAGGGCGACCTTCTCCCAGTCGCGCTCGAGCATCATGCCGTGGCCGACGCCGGGGATTATCTCGGCCTTGCGACCGTAGGTGGCCGCGGTCATGTGCACCTGGTCGGGTGGAATCAGCGCGTCGTGTTCCGCGCCGAGGATCAGCATGGGCGGGCGGTGCATGCGCGCCGGTTGCGGCAGGCTGAACAATGACATGTCCCAGATCGCGCGGTGCGATTCGGGCTGGCTGAGGCGGTAGTAGCGCAGCAGGTCATCGGCGCCGACCGGCTGGTGGAAGAGCGCTTCGCGCAGGCTGTCGATGTCGATGTCGCTGCCCGACATGATCCTGTTGAGGTCGGTGAGCAGGCTGGGGCGCTTGAGCATCAGGCCGAAGGCCGATCCCATCAGGCCCTGCGGTGGCACCGAGGACATCAGCACGGTGGCGGGCGCATCGTATTGCTCGAGATACTTCTGCACCACCATGCCACCCATCGAGTGACCGATCAGCACCGGTGGTGCCGGCAGCCTGGCGGCGACCTCGGCGACGTCGCGCACGTAGTCGTCGAGCGAATAGGAGTCGAGATGCTCTCGCTTGCGGCTCTTGCCATGGCCGGACAGCGACAGGGCGTAGGTCGTCCAGCCGCGACGGGCGAACCAGGGCTGGAAGTGTTCTTCCCAGCACCACGCGGCGACGTAGGCGCCATGAATGAAGAGCAGCGGATGTTCATGGGTGGCGTGCTCGGGTGCGTGGCACAGCACCTCGAGTTCGCCGAAGCGGGTGGCGTTCATGGGGTTTCCTTGTTCAGTGCCTTCACCGCGGCCACACGGGCTGCGTGCAAAGCCTGCGGAATCAGTGATTTGTCTCTGCAGTCGAGGGCAATTGTAGCGGCGTCCACGCCGCGTGCGGCCGCCAGTGCGGCGTGCCAGCGTGTCACAGGTCTCGATGCCGGCGCATTTTCGCCGTCGTTGCCGCGACCGGCCTGGTCGCAGGTGGCCGCGGCCAGCATGAGCGCGAAGCGCTCCGGGCGGCGCAGGCCATCGCAGCGTTCGATCAGCCTGACCATGGTTTCCGCGCGCAATTCGTCGGCGCGGGCGAGGATGCCGTGTTCGCGCGCCACCATCTCGGCGAGGTCGCGGCACTCGGTGGGCGCCTTCAGGCGCTCGGACACTGCGCGCGCGTGCCGTGCGCTCGCTGCTTCGTGGCCGTGGTGCCGCGGCAGCAGGTGCGCGGGCGTGTCGGCCTTGCCGAGGTCGTGCAGCAGGCAGGCCC
>JAKLLJ010000382.1 GCA_023150215.1 Thauera sp.
GACCTCGAGCTGGTTCTGCGCCGCGATCTCCTGCGCCGAGGCGAGGTCGAAGCGCGACTGCGCCTCGTGCACGTCGGTGATGGTGACGGTGCCAACCTCGAAGCTGACCCGGGCCAGCTCGAGCTGCTCGCCGGCGGCGGTGCGCAACTGCGTCACCGCGGCGAGGGCATCCTGCGCGTTGAGCACGTTGAAGTAACCCTCGGCGACGCGCAGCACGAGGTCCTGGCGGGCGATGCCGAACTGGGTGTCGGCGAGCGCGGTCTGCAGCTCGCCCTGCTTGAACTGCACCCAGTTCTGCCAGCGGAACAACGGCTGCGTCAGTTGCACGCCGTAGCCATTGCTGTTGTAGCCGCCCGCGCGCGGCTGCGCGCCGATCGGCTTGAGGCTGGCATCGTTCCAGGTGGTGTTGGCATCCATGCCGACCTGCGGCAACAGCCCCGCACGCCCCTGGACCACCTTTTCCTGCCCGGCCTCGTACTGCGCACGCGCGGCGGAGAACTTCGCGTCGTTGGCGATCGCGTCCTGGTACACCTGCATCAGGTCCGCGGCCAGTGCACCGCCGGAAAAAATGCCTGCGATGCAGACTGCCAGGATTCGCTTCATCGTGTTCTCCGCTCTTTAGGTGCGCCGCACTCAGTACTGCGCCATCCCCGGGTCGACCTGCGCCGCCCAGCCGGCGACGCCGCCTGCCAGGTTGATGACATGGGAGAAACCCTGACGACCGAGGAACATGCACACCTGCGCGCTGCGCCCGCCGTGGTGGCAGATCACCACGGTCTCGCGATCGCGATCGAGCTCGGGGAACCGCGCCGGCACGCTGCCCATCGGCATCGCCACCGAACCCTCGATCCGGCAGATTTCCAGCTCCCAGGGTTCGCGCACGTCGAGCAGCAAGGGCGCGGGCCGATGGGGATCGTTGAGGCGCTCGGCGAGCTGGCGTGGCGTGATCTGCTGCATCGTCAGAAGCTGAAGCCGTCGCGCTGCGGTGCGTTCTTGAGCGTCGGCACCACGGTCTCGAAGATGTCCTCGGTGCTGAAGCGACCTTCGGCCTCGCAGGTGATCAGGCGCGCCTTCATGACCGGCGCTTCGCCGACGAAGGCGAACAGGCGGCCACCGACCTTGAGCTGCTCGAGCAGTGCCTGCGGCACGAAGGGCAGACCGCCCGACACCACGATGATGTCGTAGGGTGCGCGGTCGGGCCAGCCGGCGATGCCGTCGCCCTGCACCACGACCACGTTGTCGACGCCGTTGCGTGCCAGGTTGGCACTCGCCAGCTTGACCAGCTCGGGCTCGATCTCGATCGTGCGCACCCACTCGGCACGCGCCGCCAGCAGCGCGGCAAACCAGCCCGATCCGGTGCCGATCTCGAGCACCTGATCAGGCTTGGCCGGACGCAGGGCCTGCAGCACCTTGCCCTCGATCACCGGCTTGAGCATGACCTGGCCGCAGCCGATCGGGATTTCGACGTCGGCGAAGGCCAACTCACGATGCGCGGCGGGCACGAATTCCTCGCGCTTGACCGACATCAGGAGGTCGAGCACGTCCGGATCCAGCACCTCCCAGGGGCGGATCTGCTGCTCGACCATGTTGAAGCGCGCTTTCTCG
>JAKLLJ010000383.1 GCA_023150215.1 Thauera sp.
TCAAGCAGGTGATCGACCCCAACACCGGCAAGGATTTCGTCGCCGGTCGCAGCATCCGCAACCTCGTGGTCGAGGGCGGCAAGGTGCGCTTCGATGTCGAACTCGGTTACCCGGCGAAAAGCCAGCATGAGCCGATCCGTGCCTTGCTGACGGACGCAGTCTCGAAGCTGCCGGGCGTCGAGCGTGTCGAGGCGAACGTCACCAGCAAGGTCGTCGCCCACGCCGTGCAGCAGGGCGTGAAGCTGTTGCCGGGCGTGCGCAACATCATCGCGGTGGCTTCCGGCAAGGGGGGCGTGGGCAAGAGCACGACCGCAGTCAACCTGGCGCTGGCCTTGTCGGCCGAGGGCGCGCGCGTGGGCATCCTCGACGCCGACATCTATGGCCCCTCGCAGCCGCAGATGCTGGGCATCGGCGATCAGCGCCCGGTGTCCGAGGACGGCAAGACGATGACGCCGCTAGAGGCCTTCGGCATCCAGGCGATGTCGATCGGCTTCCTGATTGATCCCGACACGCCGATGGTGTGGCGCGGTCCGATGGCGACCCAGGCGCTCAACCAGATGCTCAAGGACACCGCCTGGGACGATCTCGACTATCTCGTCATCGACATGCCGCCGGGCACCGGTGACATCCAGCTCACCTTGTCGCAGAGCGTGCCGGTGACCGGCGCGGTAATCGTCACCACGCCGCAGGACATTGCGCTGCTCGACGCGCGTAAGGGTGTGAAGATGTTCGAGAAGGTGGGCGTGCCCATCCTCGGCGTGGTCGAGAACATGAGCATCCATATCTGTTCGAAGTGCGGCCATGAAGAGCACATCTTCGGCCAGGGCGGCGGCGAGAAGATGTGTGCGGACTTCAACGTGCCCTTCCTTGGCGCGCTGCCGCTCGACATCCAGATCCGCAGCGAGGCCGACAGTGGAGCGCCCACCGTGGTCGCCGATCCCGATGGCCGCATCGCGTCGATCTACAAGCAGATCGCGCGCAAGGTGGCGGTGCGCATCGCCGAGCGTTCGAAGGACATGACGCACAAGTTCCCGAACATCGTGTTCAAGAGCGCCTGATCCGGCGGCCCGTTGCGGGCAGGGTTCCGGGTCGATCCGATCCGGACGGTGCTGCGCCGTGACGGGGAAAGCGTTCATCGCAGCCACAAAGCTGCGGTGAACGCTTTCCCCGTCACGGCGCATGGCCTACACTACGCCGCTTTTCCGGCCGGGCTCCGGTCGCAACGTCACCGCTGGAGCCTCGTGCCCATGTCCATCAAGTCCGACAAGTGGATCCGCCGCATGGCCGATCAGGCCCGCATGATCGAGCCCTTCGCGCCGGAACTGGTGCGCACCAACGAGACCGGGCGCATCGTGTCGTACGGCACCTCGAGCTATGGCTACGACGTGCGCGTCGCGAACGAATTCAAGATCTTCACCAACATCAATTCGACCATTGTCGACCCGAAGGATTTCGACGCGCGCAACTTCGTCGATTTCACCGGTGACGTGTGCATCATTCCGCCGAACTCCTTCGCGCTGGCGCGCACGGTCGAGTA
>JAKLLJ010000384.1 GCA_023150215.1 Thauera sp.
CTACATGCAAAGGCTGATCAAGGTCAATACCAGTGAGAAATGGGAGCTCAAGGTCTTCAAGGGCAAGATTGTTGTCGAGAAGGAGACTGTCGAGTTGCTGCTCAAACTTCTGAACAACGACAGGTTACGATCTCCCATCAACAACGAGCTATTCGATTCCGCAGCGAAGGCGCCGGTAGCCATAGGGGGTGTCGCGTGACGATCAACCAAGGGCCGAAGGACTAAGATCGTGCGGGCTACAGGTACTTCTTGAAGCTCGCCGCAGTGATGTTCATGGCCAGCCCCAGCAGAGCTGCACCCGGCAGCAGGACCATCAGCGGATGCACGGAAACCGGCAACGCCAGATAGATCACCCACGGCAGCACCACCAGCGGCATCAGCGCGGCCTTTGCCCGGTGGTAGACGAAGCCCGATTCCCGCCCGGCGCCGAACTTGCGGATGTCGCGCCGTACCAGCCCGTCGACCAGGCCAACGAAGGTCGCGAGCAGGAACAGCGGCAGCGTCAGCACCAGGACCAGCAGGCGGACGAGGAAGGTCAGCGTGGTGAAGGCGGCGGCGATCAGGTAGCTTTCGGTCCAGACGTAGACTTGGCTGAGGTAGTAGCGGAAGTCGCGACTGCTGCTGCGGCTGGGCGCGCTGGCCTGGGCCGAGGCGTCGCGCATCCATTCCAGCAGGCCGGTCTTCACGAAGATCCACTCGTAGGCGCCTTCCACCAGCCAGCGCGCCGTGCGGCCGGGTTCCTGCACCACGGCGCTGCGCGTGAAGTGGGTGGAGAGCTGGTCCAGCTCGTAGTCGAGCATGCCCTGGGCGTGGCGCCATCCCTGGTCGGGCCAGAACAGGTGCATCCCGACGCACTCGATGACGATGGACAGCAGCAGCGACGCAACCAGCACGCCGAACAGGCGCCAGGGCAGGGTGATGAGACCGATGATCAGCCCATGCTGGCGCGCCCTTTGCTGCTGGGTTGTGGCCGCCGGGTCCTTCACGGCCGCGCCTCGTCGTCCGGCGTGTCGGATGTTGCCGGCGGCGCCTCCGCGATCAGGTCCTCGGGCAGCGTGTCGTCATCCTGCAGGGTGGGCAGCGTCGGGCCATCCCACCACTCGCCGGCCTCGGCGTAGTGCTGGCGCATGTAGCCGGCGAGTTGCTGAAGATCCTTGGGCATCACCTCGTCCGGATCGGGCGCCGGCAGCGGCATGCGAACCTTCCACAGGTTGCCGCCCTCGATGAGGGCGAAGCACTGCCCCTTGGGCAGGCCGACCACGTGCGCGGGTTCGATCAGGGGCACGCTCGACGTGCTGATGCGATCCTGCGCGTTGGAGGTGAAGTCGGTCGGGCCGTGGATGTCGGAGCTGTCGGTGGCACCGCTCACCAGGGTGGTCGTATAGACCTCGACCTTCGGGAGTTGCCGCGTCAACAGCTCGGCGGTGGCGGTCTCGCGCACGCGCAGCATGAACAGGTTGTTGAAGTTGCCGATCACC
>JAKLLJ010000385.1 GCA_023150215.1 Thauera sp.
CCCTCCTGGCCTTCGAGCGCGAACACCGGCAGGAAGGACACGGTGATGATCAGCAGCGAGAAGAACAGCGCCGGCCCCACCTCCTTGCACGCCAGCACGATCGCGGCGCCGCGTTCCTGCTGGGTCGCCCCTGCGGGCAGGCGCTCGATGTGCTTGTGCGCGTTCTCGATCATCACGATCGCCGCGTCCACCATCGCCCCGATCGCGATCGCGATGCCGCCCAGGCTCATGATGTTGGAGCCGAGGCCCAGGCTGCGCATGGCGATGAAGGCGAACAGGATGCCGAGCGGCAGCGTGATGATCGCCACCAGCGCGCTGCGCACGTGCAGCAGGAAAATCACGCACACGGCGGCGACGATCAGGCTCTCCTCGAGCAGCGTCCATTTGAGGTTGCCAATCGCGCGCTCGATCAGCTCGGAGCGGTCATAGACCGGCACGATCTGCGCGCCCGCCGGTAGGCCGGGGGCGATCTCGGCGATCTTGGCCTTGACGTTGGCGATCACGTCGAGCGCGTTTTGGCCGAAGCGTGCCATCACGATGCCGGAGGCCACCTCGCCCTCGCCGTTCAGCTCGGCGATGCCACGCCGCTCGGCCGGCACCAGCTCGACGTGGGCGACGTTGCCCACGCGCACCGGCGTGCCGCGCTCGGCCTTCAGCACGATGTCGGCGATGTCATCCACGCTGCGCAGGTAGCCCCGGCCTCGCACCATGTATTCCTTTTCGGCCAGCTCGACGACGCGGCCACCGACATCGCGGTTGGAGGCACGGATGGCCTGCGTGACCTGGTCGAGCGTGATGCCGTAGCCCGCCAGGCGCAGCGGATCGACGGTGACCTGATACTCGCGTACGAAGCCGCCAATGCTGGCCACCTCCGACACGCCCTGCGCCTTGGTGAGCTGGTAGCGCACGTACCAGTCCTGCAGGCTGCGCGTATCGGCCAGGCTCATGTCGCGGCCCAGCACCGCGTACTGGTACACCCAGCCCACGCCGGTCGCATCCGGCCCGATCTGCGGCGCCACGCCCTGCGGCAGGCGGCTCGCTGCGGTGCTCAGGTACTCGAGCACGCGCGAGCGTGCCCAGTAGATGTCGGTGCCGTCCTCGAAGATCACATACACATAGGACGC
>JAKLLJ010000386.1 GCA_023150215.1 Thauera sp.
GCGTCCTACGTGTATGTGATCTTCGAGGACGGCACCGACATCTACTGGGCGCGCTCGCGCGTGCTCGAGTACCTGAGTTCGGCCGCCGGCCGCCTGCCGCAGGGCGTGGCGCCGCAGATCGGGCCGGACGCGACCGGCGTGGGCTGGGTCTACCAATATGCCGTGCTCGGCAAGGACATGAGCCTGGCCGACACGCGCAGCCTGCAGGACTGGTACGTGCGCTACCAGCTCACCAAGGCGCAGGGCGTGTCGGAAGTCGCCAGCATCGGTGGCTTCGTGCGCGAGTACCAGGTCACCGTCGATCCGCTGCGCCTGGCCGGCTACGGCATCACGCTCGACGCGGTCACGCAAGCCATCCGCGCCTCCAACCGCGACGTCGGCGGCCGCGTGCTGGAACTCGCCGAGAAGGAGTACATGGTGCGCGGGCGCGGCTACCTGCGCAGCGTGGATGACATCTCCGACATCGTGTTGAAGGCCGAGCGCGGCACGCCGGTGCGGGTGGGCGACGTCGCCCGCGTCGAACTGGTGCCGGCCGAGCGGCGCGGCATCGCCGAGTTGAACGGCGAGGGCGAGGTCGCCTCCGGCATCGTCATGGCGCGCTTCGGCCAGAACGCGCTCGACGTGATCGCCAACGTCAAGGCCAAGATCGCCGAGATCACGCCCGGGCTGCCGGCGGGCGCCGAGATCGTGCCGGTCTATGACCGCTCCGAGCTCATCGAGCGCGCGATCGGCAACCTCAAGTGGACGCTGCTCGAGGAGAGCCTGATCGTCGCCGCCGTGTGCGTGATCTTCCTGCTACATGTGCGCAGCGCGCTGGTGGCCATCATCACGCTGCCGCTCGGCATCCTGTTCGCCTTCATCGCCATGCGTTCGCTCGGCCTGGGCTCGAACATCATGAGCCTGGGCGGGATCGCGATCGCGATCGGAGCGATGGTGGATGCGGCGATCGTGATGATCGAGAACGCGCACAAGCACATCGAGCGCCTGCCCGAGGGCGCCACCCAGCCGCAGCGCGCAGCGGCGATCGTGCTCGCCTGCAAGGAGGTCGGGCCGGCGCTGTTCTTCTCGCTGCTGATCATCACCGTGTCCTTCCTGCCGGTGTTCGCGCTCGAAGGCCAGGAGGG
>JAKLLJ010000387.1 GCA_023150215.1 Thauera sp.
GACGGCGAGGAGCCGCGCGAATGACGGTGTTGCCCTGGCTCAACCACCTGATCATCGTGCCGGTGCTGCTGCCGCTGATCGTCGGTGCGCTGATGATCCCGATCAACCAGAAGCGCCACGGGCTCAAGTTCGGCCTCGGCCTCGCGAGCGGCATGCTGCTGTGGGCGGTGGCGGTCGCGCTGCTGGTGCTGGCCGACGGCGGGTACTGGCCCGGCGGCATCGGCGTGTATCTGGCGGCCAACTGGGCGGCGCCCTTCGGCATCGCGCTGGTGGCCGACCGCCTCTCCGCGCTGATGCTGGTGCTGACGGCGACGATCGCGCTCGCCGTGCTGGTGTTCTCGGCGCGGCGCTGGGACCGCGTCGGCGTGAGCTTCCACCCGCTCTTCCAGTTCCTGCTGATGGGGCTCAACGGCGCCTTCCTGACCAACGACCTGTTCAACCTCTTCGTGTTCTTCGAGGTCATGCTGGCGGCGTCCTACGGGCTCGTGCTGCACGGCTACAACCTGCGTCGCATCCAGGCCGGCATGCAGTACATCGCGGTGAACCTGGTGGCTTCGCTGGTGTTCCTGATCGGGGTGTCGCTGATCTACGCCGCCTCCGGGACGCTCAACATCGCCGACCTCGGCGCCCGCGTGGCCCTGCTCGGCGCGCAGGACGCCTGGCTGCTGCAGGTCGGGGCGGCGGTGCTGGCGCTCGCCTTTCTCACCAAGGGGGCGATGTGGCCGCTCGGGTTCTGGTTGCCCACCACCTACGCCTCGGCCTCGGCGCCGGTGGGGGCGATGCTGGTGCTGATGACCAAGGTGGGCGTGTATGCCGTGCTGCGGGTGTGGCTGGCGGTGTTCGGCGAGGGGGCGGGCGCCGCGGAGGGCTTCGGCTTCGCCGCGCTGACCCTCGGCGGCATGGCGACCGTGCTGTTCGGCGCCATCGGCATGCTCGCCAGCCAGGACGGCGGGCGCATGGCGGGCTATGGCGCGATCGTGTCCTCGGGCACGCTGCTGGCGGTGATCGGGCATTCCGGGGGGGCGGTGCTGGCCTCGGGCCTCTACTACCTGCTCGGCTCCACGCTGGCGAT
>JAKLLJ010000388.1 GCA_023150215.1 Thauera sp.
GGCCACGAAAAAGAGCACCGTCGCCGAGGGCACCGCGGCGGCGATGCCGTTCACCGCAAACACCCCCAGCAGGCGTAGGAAGTCGCCGTCCCGCAATGCCGCCGGCAGGCTGCCGAGCGAAGTCGCCGCAGCCGAAGAGGCAGGCGCCCGCGGTGCCAGCCCCAAGGTCCAGGCGGCAGCGCCGAGCAGCAGCGGAAGGAACACCCACGGCAGCGCCGCCAACCCGGCCGCTTCGCCCGCATTGCCAGCCAGCACCCCCGGCAGCGCCGCGGCCAGCAGCACGCCGACCAGCCCGAAGCCCTCCCGGCTCGCCACCACCCGGGTGCGCAGCTCGGGCGTGGGCGCCACCGCGGCGCCCCACACGGCGTAGGCGATGCTGGCCATCGAATAGCCCAGCGACACCAGCACCAGCAGCGCGAACAGCCAGCCCAGCCCGGCCCCGGCCGGCGGCGCCAGCAGCAGGGGCAGGCTGAGCGCGAGGAGCGCCAGGCCGCCCAGCAGGATGCCGCGGCCGCCGCTGCGGGCACCAAAGCGGTCGTTGGCCCAGCCGATCAGCGGGTCGGTGAGCGCATCCACCGCCCGGGCGGCGAGCAGCACGCCCCCCACCGCGGCCAGGGGCAGGCCCAGGCTTTCGGTGTAGAGGCGCGGCACATGCACGTACAACGGCAGCGCCGCGAAGGCGAGGGGCAGGCCGAGGGCGCCGTAGGCCAGCACCGCCCGCGGGGGGAGCCCGGAGGGCGTCATGGCCGCGCAAGCCCGAGCAGGCGCGCCCGCAGCTGGGGCTCGCGGGTGCGGGCGTCGAGCCAGATGCCGAAGAAGGCGCCGGCAAGCTGGGGGTCGTCGATGCGGGCAGTGAGCTGCCCCTGGTGCCAGAAGCTGGCGCCGCGGCCGGGCTCGTGGAAGCCGACCAGAGTGTCGCCGGGGGCCACCGAGGGCAGGGCCTTTTCGAGGAGGGGTTTCCAGCGGGCCAGGCG
>JAKLLJ010000389.1 GCA_023150215.1 Thauera sp.
ATCGTTCGTATTGGTGTCCATCTCGCGCACGAACGTCTGATCGACCTTGACGCCCGCAATCGGGAAGCGCCGAAGATAGGCCAGCGACGAATAGCCGGTGCCGAAATCGTCGATGGACACCCCCACGCCCGCCGCGCGCAGCGCCCCCAGCCGCGCCTGGGCTTCCTTCAGGTCGTGTATGAAGCCCGATTCGGTCACCTCGATCTTGATCCGCGCCGGCGGCAGGCCCGATTCGGCCACCCGCCGCAGCACGCCCTCCACAAAGCCGTCGTGCTGGAGCTGCCGGCTCGACACGTTGAGGGCCAGCGCGAAGTCGTCGGCCAGCCGGCCGGCCGCGTGCCAGCCGCGCAGGTGGCGGATGCCCTCGTCCAGCACCCAGCCGCCGATGGCGAGGATGTCGCCGGTCTCCTCGGCCAGCGGGATGAACAGATCCGGCCGCACCGCCCCGACGCTGGCCGACTGCCAGCGCAGCAGCGCCTCGGCGCCGATCAGCCGACGGCTCGCCAGGTCGATCTTGGGCTGGAAGACCAGCGTCAGCTCGCCGCCGGGCACCGCCTGCTTGAGCGCCTGGCGCAGCTGCCGGCGCCGCGCCAGGGCTTCGTCCAGCCCCGGCCCGTAGCGCCCCACCACGCCGGCAAAGCGCGCGGGGATCGCCGCCGCGGCCTTGCGCAGCAGGTCTTCCGATCCGGCGATGCCGTCGCTCGAATGGGCGATGCCGATGCGGATCGGCGTGGCAAGCAGCAGGTCGTCCACCCGGTGGTCGCCTTCGAGCAGGCGCAGCAGGCGCTGGGCGGTCTTCTCCAGCGTTGCCGGGTCGTCCGAAGGCTGGACGAGCACCAGCTCGCTGCTGCCCCAGCAGCCAACGATGCCGCCCCGCGCCACCGGGCTGCTGGCGGCCAGCTCACCCAGCGACTGGAGCAGCCGCTCGGCCGCCGGGTAG
>JAKLLJ010000038.1 GCA_023150215.1 Thauera sp.
CGTGGATCCGGCACAACCCGGCGGAAAGCGGGTAGACCAGGTCGTCCGCAGCGTGGACATCATGCCCACCCTGCTCGAGATCGTCGGTGCCCCCTCGGTTGGCTGCGACGGGGTTTCGCTGCAGCAGGTGATCGCCGACCCCGAGATGGACCTGCGCCTCAAGGCCTTCAACGAGACGGGAATCTGGATCGCGCCGGCACCGGGGCTTCCCGAGGGACATCTCGGCTATCCAGACCTGCTGCAACTGCTCGACATTCCCGACGATGCCACCGGTAGCCTGGCGATTCGCGAGCAATACAAGAAGGTCGTTCTGGTCGCCAAGGACCGGATGGTTCGTGACGGCCCCTGGAAACTGGTCTATCAGCCGCTGGAAACAGGCCGGCGGCTGACGCTCTATAACGTGGAGACCGACCCCGGTTGCACCGCGGATGTCGCGACCGCACACCCCGAGCAGGTCGAGCGACTGTGGGCACAACTGCGGGACTGGATGGAGAGCGATACGGTCTTGCGCGGAGATCCGCGCCTGGCGTCGAACCCACCGCAATAGCCCCGTCGCGGACCACTGCTCGGCCGCACCGCCTCAGCGGCCTTCGCGCCGGAAACGGATCTCCCGTCCGAGGTGGGGTAGCGGAATCACGATCTCGGCATCGCCCATGGCCACGTGGTCCCGGTAGCGATGAATCTCGATGCGCTCGGGCGCCTCCGCACCACCGCCCGCGCGGACCGTAAAGTCAGCGATACGCTCGAAGTCCGGATTTCCGACCAACTCGACCAGCATGGCAAACTCCGCCACACCGACGATATCAGGGCGCTCGATGACGATGTACTCGATGCCGAGACGGCGGATCAGCGCGCGGACGTCGTCGACGCTGCCGACATGCGAAGTCATGCCGAAATACTTGTGCACGGCGAGCGACACCAGCATCTTGTCGGCACGCAGCACGACCGCCTCACGCGCCTCGTCCAGGCGCCGCAGATGGAAGATGAAGCTGCCGTCGTGCTTGCCGGCGAACAGCACAGGCGCGCTCGTCGCGCGCTCGTGAACGGCGAGCGCCGCCTCCCGATAGCCGTCGACGTAGGGAACCGGCATCACGAACGTCCGCCACCCCTGGACGACGAGCACCAGCGCGAGCACGCCGAGATGCGCGTTGCGCGCGCGCGCACGGTCCCGCAGCAGGAACAGCGGGCGCGCACCGAGCAGCGCGAGCGCCGGCAGTGCGTAAAGCGAATAACGCGGCGCATTGCCCGCCCCCCCCAGTACCAGCGTCATCACCACGTACCAGCACAGTAGCCAGGCGTAGATCAGCGCCAGCCTCGGTTCGCCCTGCCGTGCGGGCAGCAGGGCGCCCGCCGCGGACAGGATCATGAGCGGCCAGCCCCAGATCTCCAGCAACGCAGCAGGGTAGGTCAACCAACGCTCGAGCGACAGGCGGGCCGCACTTTGTCCGACATCGACCCGGCTATCGCCCACCGTGGCGGCCAGCCCGAGGTTGCCGAACTTGAGCGCGTGCAGCGCAACCAGCGCGATCGCCAGCGCCACGATCAGGTAGGCGGGCACCGCCTGCACCCGCCACAAGGCGCTGCGGCGCGGCGAACGCAGTGCGTACACCAGCAACGCAGGCAGCAGCAAGGCGACCGTCTGCTTGACGGCGAGCGCCGCTGCGATGCTCAACCCCGCCAGCAGTGCCCGACGAACCGTCGGACGATCGAGGTAGCGCTCGAACGTCCACACGACGAGGATGAACATCGCGATCGCTGGCGCCTCCAGCATCACGCTGCGCGCCCAGTGATTCCACTCCGGCACGGTCACGAACAAGGCCGTCGCCATGAAGGCCGTCAACGCCCCCCACCCTTCCCGCACCCAGACGAACCAGACGCCGGCAGCGAGCAGGACGAAGGCGAACACCGTCCAGTGGGCGACCGCCTCCTCCACGCCGAAAATCGCATAGAAGCCCGCCTCGACGAGATAGAAGCCAGGCAGGTACCAGTTGAGCGCAAGCGCGGGATACTGCGCGAAGTAGCGTAACGCGTAAGCCATCGGGTCTGCGAACGGCATGTCGCGCAGCAGGTCGAGCACGAAAACCCCGCCCATCGCGTGACGCGTCTCGTCCGTCCACCAGAAGCCACCCGCCCCCATGGCCGGCACGAAAAGCAACAAGACGAGTGCAAACAGTGCTGCGCAGGGGAGCCAGGATCTCATTGCAGTGCGGTCTGTGGAGAATGGGGATTCGGGCGCGCATCAGGATCGGTCCGCATGGCGATCTCCTCGAGCACGAAGCCGTCGGTGCGGTAGCGCTCGACAGCATCCGGGAGAGCCGGCTCCTGTGGCCGTCGCAGATGGAGGACACGACGCTGGACGAGGGCGGCGCGCAGCGCGAGCTCGTTTTCAAAGCCGGTGCAGAACAGCACCGGTTCGTGTGCAGCAGAGGACTTCGTCTCGCAGCGCCCAGGGTTGGTCGGGTCGCCAACGAGGGCCAGACGCGCCGTGGCAGGGTAAGCCGGGCCAAAAAAGCGGACCAGGTTAAGGTACTCCTGCGCAATGCCGGGAGCGGAAATCAGAATCGCAGGCAACGCCCCGCCGCCGAACACCTGCTCGCTGATTCCCGCCACCTCCCGCGGCGTGTAGTCGATGCGCTCGTAGCGCGGCACGAACATGGCCGCGCCGAGACGCTGGATCCGCCATACACCGGGCTGCTCGACCAGCCAGCCATAGACCGCAGGCCGCGAGAGCACCACCAGCAGCACGCCCAGAAAGAGCGTGGCGCGCAGAACGAACGGTCGCGGATGGTGCAGCACGAACGTCCATCCGGCCGCCGACAGCAAGAGCAGTGGCGGCACCAGGCCGATCAGCATGCGCGTCTGCACCTCGGAGCCGGCAGCGATCATCCCCCATGACGGCAGGCCGGCGAGCAGGAACCAAAGCCCGCCGAAGCGCACCACTGGCGATACCACGAACCGACGCAGCACCAGCAGCGCGCCCAGCCAGAGCATCCCGCCGGCGACGAAAACGAGATTCGCCGCATGCACCCCACCACGCGCGCGTTGCGATAGGCTGGCAGCGAACTGGAGGTAGTGGTGTGGATCGGCCAGTGGATGGAGCACGAACGCGTAGGCCAGGTAAGCGAGCAGTGCGGTACTGCCGGCCAGCAGAAACCGATACAGCGTGCGCGCGCGCATTTCGCCCGCGCCGGCGTAGGGCAGGTACGCGGTCATGAACGCCAGCCAGGCCCAGACGCTCTCGACGCGGATCGTGTAGCCGACGAAGGCCAGCAGGCCCGAGACCACTGCCATCACCGCGCCACCGGTGCGCAACGCCGCCAGAAGCGCCCACACGGCGGCACCACCGAGGCCAAAGCTAAGGACTTCGCTGACCAGATTGCCGCTCAAGTAGCCATAGAAGTCGGACAGCACGAACAGAAGCACCGTCAGGCCCAATCCCGTCGCCACCACCGCCCGCGGCTCGATCTGGCGGCCGGCAAGCACGGCCACCCGGCACCAGGCGAACACACCGAGCGGCATCGCAATCGCAAACAAGCAGGCTGCCGCCTCGATAGCCGCCAGGGTGCTGCCGAACGCTCCGACCACCAGACCGAGCAGCGTGATGTGACCGAGACGACTGGATCGCCAGAAGGCCTCCGAATAGCTCTCGTCCGCCGGCCACGCACCGGCGACCTGCGCTGCGATCGCTTCGGCAGAACGCGCGAAATCGGCCAGGTAGACGGTCTCGGCGAAGCGCTTGGCCTGATAGAGGTAAATCGGCGCGTCCCAGTGCGCATCCCCGAGCGGCACACGGGAAAGGGCAACGAGGAGCACGCCGAGACCGACCGCGAGCCAGAGCAGGCGCTTCATGCCGCCCACCTCCCCCCGCGGGCGGCGGCAGACCGGGCCCGCGCGGAAAGGATGGCGCATTTCACGGCAATGCTGGCCACAGGCGGCATGTGGCCTTACAGCGCCGCGAGCACTTGCTGGATGATCTCGGCCTGCGAGTCCTCGATGCCCAGCCACAAGGGCAGCCGCACCAACCGGTCGGCGATGTCCTCGGTCACCGTCAATGCACCATGCGCACGGCCGAAGCGGCGGCCGGCGGGGGCGTCGTGCAGCGGGATGTAATGGAACACGCAGTGGATCCCGAGCGCCCGCAGACGCTCGATGAAGACGGTCCGCTCGCCCAGTCCGGGCAGCAGCAGGTAATACATGTGCGCATTGTGGCTGCAGTGCGCGGGGATGACCGGGCGCCGTAACCTGCCCTGGCGTTCCGCCTCGGCGAACCACTGGTGATAGGTGTTCCAGATGCCGAGCCGGCGGCGGGTGATGCTGTCGGCTTCCTCCATCTGTGCCCACAGGAAAGCGGCGATCAGCTCGCCGGGCAGGTAGGATGAACCGATGTCGACCCAGGTGTACTTGTCCACCTGTCCACGGAAGAACTGGGAACGGTTGGTCCCCTTCTCGCGGATGATCTCGGCGCGCTCGGCACGTCCGGGCGCACTGACCAGCAGTGCGCCGCCCTCGCCCGAGATGATGTTCTTGGTCTCGTGGAAGGACAGTGCGCCCATGTGACCGATGGCACCGAGCGGCCTGCCCTTGTAGCTCGCCATGACCGCCTGCGCGGCATCCTCGATCACCAGCAGGTCGTGCCGGCGCGCGATGTCCATGATCGTGTCCATCTCGCAGCCAACGCCCGCGTAGTGCACCGGCACGATCGCGCGCGTACGCTCGGTGATCGCCGCCTCGATCAGGCGCTCGTCGATGTTCAGCGTATCCGGGCGGACATCGACGAACACCGGGACCGCACCCCGCAGCACGAAGGCATTGGCGGTCGACACGAAGGTGTACGAGGGCATGATGACCTCATCGCCCGGCTGCAGGTCCGCCAGGATTGCCGCCATCTCCAGCGCCGCAGTGCACGAGTGGGTCAGCAAGGCCTTCGATGCGCCAGTGCGTGCCTCCAGCCAGCGCGAACATTGCCCGCTGAAGCGCCCGTCGCCGGCCAGATGGCCGTTGGCGTGAGCCTGAGCGATGTACCAGAGTTCCTTGCCCGTCATGTGGGGCTTGTTGAAGGGAATGTTCATGGATGCGGCCCGGTCGTGTGCGAGGAAGTGGCGGCAGGTCGGAAGACCCAGTATTTCTGCAACAGGAAGAGCAGGATCGCCAGGGCGAGGATCATCACACCCTGGACGACCTGATGCGGGTAGCCGAGCCGATCGACGAGGACCAGCAGGACGCCGAGGTTGATCAGGTAACCCAGCGCATACGACGCACAGTAGCGTGCGAAGGCCGGCCCGCGCACGCCTCCATGGCGAAACGACCAGCGCTTGTTGAATGCGAAGGTCTGCACCACGCCGAGCACGTAGAGCAGGGTCATCGCAAGCTTGGACTCGACGCTGGCCGTGGTGAGCGCCAGATAAGCGAGATAGAGGACGATGTTGGATGCCAGCCCGACCGTCGCATAGCGGATGAACTGGCCGACGGTGGCGTCCGCACTCATGCGGCGCGCACCCAGTGGAACGTCATCGACGGCGCCGGGAAGCTGAAGCCCAGCCGCGCATAGAGATTGAGCACCCGATGATTCCTTGCCACGATGCTGGTGCGCACCCGCGTCGCACCTTCCATTCGCGCCTGATGCATCATTGCCCGCCAGGCGCGCAGCCCGTAACCCATGCCTTGTCGCGCTGGTGCGACCGCATTGAGGTGCCAGTAGCAGGTACCGTCGGCGAGCGTTTCCGTGACGAAGAAGGACACCAGTTGCCCCGCGTCGCGCACTGCATACAGGCGCTGCGTCGGGTGGTCCAGGCTGCTGCGCACCCAGTTCTGATAGCGCAGGTCGCCGAGCCGCGACGGCAAACGCGGATCGACATGGAAGCGCTCGCAACCGAAGGCCGCCCCGGCCACCTCGACGATCTGCGCGAGATCGGCAGCCTCCGCACGCACCACCTCCAGCCCCTGCGCATCGCCGGGTCCGGACGACTGCAGGTCGTCGAACTCGGGCTGGAAGACCATCTCGATGAAGCGGAAGCCGATCGTCTCGAGCAACATCGATTCACGCAGGCGATCGTGTGCGAGGCGGCAACTCGCAAGCCCCACGCCGCCTGTGCCGCATGCGTCCACGAAGGGCGCGAGATCGGAAGCCTGCGCCCCGTCGCGGGCCTCGATGGTCGCAACCTGCACGACCGGATAACCGAAAACCGCGGTATCCCAGGGCGCTTCCGCCCACGCAAGCCGGATCGGGCCCGTTACGATGCTGCCGTGCAGCAGGTCGTACGCGGAACCTTCAGCCGTGTTTTCCATGATCGCTCTCCGAGTCAGTACGTTCGCGAGTGGATGACATCAGCGCGTAGGGGGGGCGCTCCATCGAGCGGAAGTGCATCCGTGCCAGATACTCGCCAAAGATCCCGAGCGCAAAGAGCTGGACGCCGGAGAACATCGCAATGATGGAGGCGAGGAAGGGGAACCCGGGAACGGGGCTGCCTTCGATCAGATAGCGCAGCAGGACGTAGAGAAGCACCAGGAAGCCCATCGACCCGAAGGCGATCCCGAGCATGCTCGCGATCTGCAGCGGCAGCACCGAAAAGCCGGTCATCATGTTGACCGCGTGGTTGATCAGCTTCTTCAGGGTGTAACCCGAGTCGCCCATGGCGCGCTCGTCCTGGCGGACCTGCACCGAGCCGAAGCGTGTCGTACCCCAGGTCAGCAGCACGTCGATGTTCACCGACGGGCTGCGGTAGGCTGCGAAGGCCTCGCGCAGGCGGGTACGGAAGATGCGGAAGGCGCTCACCTTGCTCGCCGACTCCACGCCCATAGCACCCTTGAGCGCGAGCTTGGTGACCCGCGAGGCCTGGTCGCGCAAAAAGCCGTGAGTCTCCGCCTGCGGCGACCCGTATATCACGTCGTAGCCTTCATTCAGCCTCGCCAGCAGGCGATGTATCTCTTCAGGCGGGTTCTGCAGATCGTCGTCGAGGGTCACGATCAATTCGCCGCGGGCCGCGCGGATGCCGCACAACAGGGCGTTGTGCTGCCCATAATTGCGTGCCAGCCGCAGGCCGATCACCCGGGGGTCGGCAGAGGACAGCGACTCGATCACGCTCCACGAGTCGTCACCCCCGCAATCCTCGACGAGGATGATCTCGAACGGCTCGCCGATCGCCTCGAGCGCTGCGACGAGGCGGCGATGGAGCTCAGGGAGCATGGCCTGCGAACGGTAGACCGGGATGACGGCGGAGATGCGTACCGACGTGGTCATGGGCGTCTCCTGGTTACGGTTTCTGCGGTTCAGCGAAGGAATCCCGCCAGCGCTTCTGGACGTCCTCGGGAGGGCAGAAGCGGCACGCGTTCGTGGAAGTTCCGCTGCCATCCTCAGCCCCCTCGCCGACCGTCGCTGCGGACCGCACCTGTGCCGCAGCGTCCGCAGCCGGCGAGGACTCGCCCGCGACCGGCAGGTCGGCAGGCTGTGCCGCCACGCCCGGAGACGCCGGGCGGGGCTGATCCTGCGCGGGCGGGCGCGCGGGCGGAAGCTTCACCCCAAGGTCCTCGCCCATCTTGCGCAGGCGGAAATCGCCCGGCGAACCGGAAAGGGCCGCCCGCACCACCTCCGCAGCCTTGTCACGACGGTCGGTCTTCACGTAAAGCGTCGCCAGTTGCACCGCTGCCCGCGCATGGCGCGGGTCCAGCTGGAGGGCGCTGAGCAGGTCCGACTCTGCCTCGACGTGGCGTCTGGACACGTCATACGCGCGTCCGCGCAAGGCATGGACCTCCGGGATCAGGGGGTGCGTGCGCGGTACATGGCGGATCACGTACGAGGTCTCGTTGATGATCGTGTTGGCAGCCGCCACGCGATCCTTCTGGTTGGCCGCGGTAATCAGCTTGTTCTCCCACTGCATCGCGAAACAGAAGTGCTGAAAGTGGAAGTATTTCTGTGGATTGTTCGCCGCCTGCCAGGCAGCGTTGTCCTGGTTGGCCGTGCGCTGCACGCACCATGCGCGCAGCGTCTGGTAGTCGGCCTCCGTCCCGGCGGCAACGCCAGCAACCACGCCGAACAAGCCCAAGAGCGCGGTTGCGGTTCGCAGCACTTTGTCCATCATCCTCTCCTGTTACATCGCCTCCGCGGTCGCGGCGGGTCCGTGCAGTCGCAACAAGTGATCCATTATGACCTGCGCCGCGAGCACGTGCCCCGCCGTGCTCCAATGCGTGTCATCGGGCATGTAGACATCCGCCACACCGCGTGCCACCGCATCACGTATGGCAAGGTCGAGGCGGGCATCGGGAACAGGCAGCGCATCGAGCAGGGTACCCAGGCGTGCGGGCGGAAGCTGGGCAGGGTCGCGGGCCCACGCACGATACGCGCTGGATTTGTCCGGCGCCAACGCACTGATGAACGTGGTCCGCCCATTGGCCTGAAAACGCATCGCAATGTCGACCAGCGCGCAGCGGATGCGGCGGAGGTGTTCGTCGCTCCAGGCCGTCTTCCTGAAGTCGTCCTCGTACACCAGCAGCCCGGCCGGCTCGCGCGATGAGAACAGGTCCGCGCGCGCGAGTTCGACATGGACGGTATCGCCCGCTTGCCGGCCAGGTAGCGCGCGCAGCACGGCGCGATGGAGCCAGATGCGCGCGAAGCCGGGATTGACGTCGGCAAGCGAAACCGGCCGCGACACCGGATGCGCGCTTTTCGGCTGGACAACGGGAGTCGGCAACACCACCGGCGGCCCGGCGCCGAATGCACCGCAACTGCGCGCGACCGTCGCATGGTCGTCAGCCAGATTGCGCTCGACCACATTCCAGATCACTACTCTGGGCGGATGCTCCACAAACAGTGGAGACGCGATCAGCGCATCCGGATCCACCCGGTGGACATCCACCGTATGCACGCTCCATCCGGTGCGCACCGCGAGATGATTCTGCCATTGCTGGGCGGGCCGCAGATTCGCGAACGAGTCGCCGATCACCAGGATATCCACCTGACGCCTCCACTCCCCGAAGGTGGCAGGGAGCGGATCAAACTCGAGCACGGGCTCATTCCAGCCGAAGTGGCGCTCCGCGTATCCACCGAGACGGGTCAGATCGCCGTAAACCGGCTGCAGCCACCAGCCCAGCATCCACGCCGCCGCAACCAGGGCCAGGGTGGAGCCGACGACGGAGAGGGAAAAAGTGCGCGGCTGCATCAGAACTGGAAATAGAGGAATTCGGAGATCGCGTCGCCACGGGTCAGTGCGGCCGCGAGCAGCAACACCGTCACACACAGCCCGGTGGCACCGATGCGGAAGCGCAGCAGCCCCCCTGCGTCAGCGCGGCTGCAGAAATCCAGCGCCGGATTATAGCGAGCCATGATCTGCTGGGTGTTCGGGGCGAACAGCGCAATCATCGTCAGGATGAGAAGATTGAGCCAGACGCCGGAGTCGGCGAACTGCCCGGTCAAGGCGCCCCCGACGATACCCAGCTCGGCCCCCGCGCGGACCAGCCGCCAGTGCAAAGCGTTCAGCCAGTCCGGTGGCAGGATCACACCGTTCGCACCCGCCATCGCAGCGAGCATCGACAGCGCAGCATCGAACGAACTCGCGCGGAAGAACACCCACGCAAGCACCACCGCAACGAAGGTAAGCGCCCATCCGAGCACGCCTCCGATGCGAGCGCCGCGGCGCAGGCCCAGCATCGCCACCAGCCAGCGCCAGGCATGATTCACCATCAGGTAGAACCCGTGCAGGGCCCCCCAGACCACGAAGGTCCACCCAGCACCGTGCCAGAGACCGCCCAGCACCATCGTCACGAACAGATTGGCGTGACGCCGCCACGGCCCCTTGCGGTTGCCGCCCAGCGCGATGTACAGATAGTCGCGCAGGAAGCGCGACAGGGTCATGTGCCAGCGTCGCCAGAAATCGGAGATGCTACGCGCCTTGTAAGGTGAATCGAAGTTCAGCGGCAGATTCACGCCGAACATGCGCGACAGCCCGATCGCCATGTCCGAATAGCCGGAGAAGTCAAAATAGAGCTGGAAGGTATAGGCCAGCGCTCCCCCCCAGGCGTCGAGCAGGCTGAGCGCCTGTCCATTCTCGACCGTGAGGAACGCGGCATTCGCATGCGGTGCGATCCCGTCGGCGAGCACCACCTTCTTGAAGATTCCGATCCCGAAGATCGCGAGCCCGACCGCAATATTTTCCCAGTCGAGGCGGTAGGTCGCGGCGCGCGCGAACTGCGGCATCATCTCGCGGTGATGCAGAACCGGCCCCGCGATCAGGTGCGGGAAATAGGTCACGAACAGGGTGTAATGGACGAAGTTGAATTCCTTCGCCTCGCCCCGCCACGCATCGACCAGGAACGCGATCTGGGTGAATGTGAAGAAGGAAATGCCCAACGGCAGGACGATGGTGTCGAAATGCCAGTTCCCGTCGAAGGCGATGCGGGCGCTGTCGACGAAGAAATTGAAGTATTTGAAGTAGCCCAGCAGCAGCAGATTGGCCGCCACCGCGAACACGAGCAGCATGCGCCGACGCTCGCCCGGCGGACGGCACGACTCCCCGGCAAGCACGATGCCCATCGAGTAATTGAAGGCGATCGAGGCACCGAGCAGGCCGAGATAGACGGGATTCCACCAGCCGTAGAAAAAACACGAGGCCGCGGCCAGCCAGACCGCGGCGATGCGATGGCTGCTGCGGGCGAGCCAGAAAAAGCCCACCAGCACTAGCGGCAGGTACAGGTAGATGAACTCGGACGAGTTGAAGAGCATCGCTCAGGCCCGCAGGCAGTCCTGGGTACGCTCGGCCACCGCCTGCCAGCTCAAGGACTGGCGCACGCGCGCAAGCCCGGCCTGCCCCATCGCCTCAAGCAACTGCGGGTCGCCCAGCAGCCGTTCCAAGGTCGGTGCCAGCTCGGCCTCCGAGGCGGCGTCGACCCGCACGCCGGTGACCCCGTCGAGGACAGCCGACCCCGTCCCGCCCGCCCGCCCGGCAATGGCCGCCTTGCCGCAGGCCGCAGCCTCGAGGAAGACGATGCCGAAACCCTCGGTATCGCCCCCGATTTCGCGGTTGGCAAGCACGAAGAGATCGCAGGCGTTGTACCAGCGCGGCAGATCCTCCATCGGCACATGGCCGAGCCGGTGAACGCGGTCCGCCACATTCGCCTCGCGTGCCAAGGCGTCGAGGTAGTCGGCGTCCTCGCCTATGCCAACGATTGCAAGATGCACATCCAGCCCGCGCGCGCGCAGGGCAGGCAGGCTGCGGATCAAGGTATCGAAGCCCTTGCGCCGGCTCAACCGGCCCACCGAGAGGATCAGCTTCGCTGAATCACCAATGCCGAGCGCTGCGCGCAGATCCTTGAACGGAAGCCCGGGGCGGAAGCGCCCGATGTCGACCCCGGGATGGATCAGCACGATGCACTCGGCCCTCACGCCCATGCCGATCAGCGTTTCGCGGGTGAAATCGCTGTTGGCTATGACCCGATCCGCATGGCGCAGCGCGAAACACATCGCCTTGTACTTGTTGCCCATGCCCCAGCCGGTGAGTTCCTCGCCGTGGGCGTAGATCACCACCGGGCGCCGGGTGAGGCGCGCAACCAGCCACCCCACCAGCCCCTCCGGAAGAGCGCGGCCTGCATGGACGGCATCGAAGCGGTGGGTCAGCGCCAGCCGCAGTGCCGTGAAGAAAAATCGGCCATACATCACCAGCGATTCGGGCCGAAGCCATGGCACGCGCTTCAGCGCCAGGCGATGAATGCGATTGGGATGATCGTGATCATGTTCCGCGGCACCCGGCACCGCGGCGGTGACGATGTGGATCTCCTTGCCGCCCAGACGGCGGTACACCTCATCGAACCAGACGGCCGTGCCGCCCTTGGTCGGCAGGAAAAGCTCGGTGAGAACCAGATAGCGATTGGACATTGCAGTTTCCGTTTTTTGCCTCCGCATGCTAGCACCGCGACGGCGGGCTACCGGAGACAGGATTCACATTCTGCCCAGCATGCGAACGACAAGCGGGAGTACGAAGCGCAGGCCGGAAAGCTTCAGGGTCCGCGACAAGTCCGGCTCGGCAAGCAGCCGGCGCAGGAACACGCCGGCACGCTGCCGGGTGTCCGTCATCAACAGGGGACTGCCAGGCGTGCGGAATGCTTCGCCGAGCTGCGCGGTGTCGAGGAAACGAACCGCCGGATGGCGTCGACACACCCCCTCGAGCGCGCGTCCGAGCTCGGCGAGGGAAGCCCGCGCGATGTCAGGCGAAGCGATGAAGTTCTCGCGATGCGTCTCGAGCAGCGTCGGCCGCGCCAGCGCCGTGCGCTCGGCCACCGCCTGCCACACCTGTTCCGCGCGGTGGCCGCGCATCGGCTCGAAGTAGGCGTCACGCACCACGTAACGCACCCCGCCAGCGCCCGTCTCGTCATTCACGATACGACGCGCGGCCGGCTGCAGGCCACCCTCAGCGGTGCGCCCCTCGTAACGACGGCCGCAGGTCACGACCCAGCGCACGCCGGACTCCGCCCAGGCACGCTCCACCGCGTCGTCCCAGACGAAGGTGTTCGGCACCGCGACCGTCGGCACGTCTGCGAAAAGACAGCAGAAAAGCGCCGCCTCCTCAGTCACCGCGGCGCGGATCTCGCCCTCGGGAAGCCGGCTGCTGGGCCGCTCCGCGGCATCGACCCAACGACTCTGCAGCGCCGATGGCAGCGCCTCGCTGCGCGCGTCGGGGTCGGCCAGCCAGGCCCTCAGGGCGGCATTCTGCCGCGCGCAAGCGAGCAACGAGGCCGGCCAGCAATGCTCCAGGCCGTGACGCTGCAACGCGAACACGCCCGCGGCGCAGCCATTCCTCATCGCCTGCACGATGCCCGTGTATCGCGGCTCGTCGAGCGTGCTGCGGCGATAGCTGCCGCAATCATCGGCCAGAATGGCAGCGCCATCGGGCTTGCCGAGGACAACACCCAGGGTCATCACCGCGGCGGCGCCATCCGCGTCGCGGATTCCGGCGAGCAGTCGAGCCAGGCGCTCCAGCATTTCGCCGTCCGCAGCGGGACCCGGCCCCCAGTCGTCACTCTCGACGATGACGACGGGCACGGCAAGCGCTGGTTCATGCCATAGCCGGGCGAGAACCCGGGAATGGGACAGCCACAGCAGGCCGCAAGCCGCGGCGAACCAGGCGAATGGAACGAACAGAAGAAGTGACATCGACCTCACCGCCTCGACGCAGGGCGGCTCCCCATTTCTAGAAATCGAAATAAATGAACTTCTGTGTGGGGCCGCCGAACATCACCAGCAGCAGCACGAAGGACGCATAGACAGTCCCCCGGAGCGCAAATGGCACCCGCCACCACCAGGCGACACCGGCTCGCCGGAACATGTCGACAATGCGCGGCTCGGCCAGGACGAGCACGACCGTGAGCAAGACCCCGGCAAGCTCATACATGCGCACCGGCGCGAGCGCGGCCGGCTGCGCCATGCCAAGCATGGCGGCGCAGATCTGCCATGCGTCGTCGAAACCCGGCGCGCGGAAGAACACCCAGGTGAACTGCACCGCGATGAACATCGTCGGCCAGCCGAGCAGGGAAATCACACGGTCCACCCTGTAGCCCTCACGCACCCCCAGCACACGCAGGCTGCCGTTGAGCAGGCGATTGAGGACCAGCAAGGCGCCATGCAGGAAACCCCAGAACACGAAGGTCCAGCTGGCGCCATGCCAAAGGCCGCCCAGCAGCATGGTCAGCATCAGGTTGCGGTAGGTGTTGAACCGCCCGTCCCGGTTCCCGCCCAGGGACACGTAGAGATAATCCCGCAGCCAGCGCGACAGGGTGATGTGCCATCGGCGCCAGAACTCGGACGGATTGCGGCTGATGTACGGAAACTGGAAGTTGAGCGGAAGCACCACGCCGAACATGCGCGCCAGACCGATCGCCATCTCGCTGTAGCCCGAAAAATCCAGGTAGATCTCCATGCCGAAGGCGACGGTCGCAAGCCAGGCACGCATGAGATCGAGACGCTCCGGGTGGGCGTAGAGATCATCGACGACAGGGGCGAGATTGTCGGCGAACAGCGCCTTCTTGATCAGTCCGCCGACGAAGATGAAGGCACCGATCCGCAGGTTGTCCCACGCGATGGGCTTCAGCGTCTGCAGTTGATCGACAAGCTCATGGACGTGCAGGATGGGACCGGCGATGAGCTGCGGAAAGAAGGTCACGTAAAGGCACCAATCGCGATAACCGATCACCTTCGTGCAGGAGCCGCGGTAAACATCGATCATCGCGCTGAGCATCTGGAAGGTGTAGAAGCTGATGCCCAGCGGAAGCGCCCAGTCGATCCAGGCGGGACGAGCCACCGCCACGTCCCCGCCCGCCGCACTCGCCACCCACAGCACAGACTCGATGAGCAGGCCGAGATACTTGAACCCGGCCAGCACACCCAGATTTGCGACGATGACGACGATCATGAGGGTGCGCGACCGTGTCGCCAGCATGCGCCGGTAGGCGTACCAGTTCGCGGTGATGGAGAGTCCGATCAGCAGCAGATATACCGGCTTCCAGCTCGCGTAGAAGATGATGCTTGCCGCAAGCAGTACGCCAGCACGCTGGCCGGGCGTGCGGACGCCGGCATACACGGCGAGCACCGCGACGAAGAAGAGGATGAAACTGGCGCTGCTGAAGATCATGGCCTACCCACCCGCTGGATTTCCGCCGTCTTCGAACCGGCGATCGCCTCCCCGAGCGAGGCGCTGAAGCGCTGCGCGCCTCGGTCGTTGAGGTGGCCCGCATTGACGAACTCGGCAGGTCCCATCAGATGCGCGTTACGCAGCGCGAACAAGGGGATGCCGCGCTGCTCGAGCGCCTCGCGCACCGCGAGGTAGGGGCCGGCCGCAGGGTGTTCCGCTTCGAGATACAGAACGCGCCGGCTCAGCAGCGGAGGAAAGATCACCTCGACCTTCACCTTCCGCTCCCGCAGCAAGTCCACCAGCGCGAGCAAATCGGCCACCGCTTTCCCGCTCGGTGGCGCGGTCGAGCCAGCCTCCTGGCGATCAAGCTGCGCTCCATCCTGCTGCCCGCCGAAACCCGGCCGGTAGCCCTGTCGTTCCGCGGCTCCGCCCCCGATCGGCTCGACGGGTGCGCGCAGAGCCTGGAAGAACTGCAGCAGCTTGGCCGGCTCACGGAGCTGCTTGAGGTTGGCGGCATAGCCCCACAGTCTGATCCGGGCGCGGAGGTAGGCACGCGTGCCATCTTCAAGCAAGGAAGGCTGACCGAAAAAAACCTCGTAGCCGAGTGCGTCGTCCGCCTGCAGGAAACTCTCATCGAGGCCGATCAGCACCCTTTCGATGCGCTGCGGTCCGAACAACCCGCGCACGTCGAGGCGCTCGACGATTCCCAGCAGCGCCGAAGCGCCCGCGCCAGGCAAGCCCAGGTTGAATGCACTGGGTCCCGTCGGCATCGAGCGCGCCAGCGTAAGGGGGTCGATGCCGTTGTCGACGCGGCTGTTGCCGATCACAAGCAGGCCAGGCACCTGGTGCTCGACATGCTGCACCTTGTCGAACGCCCGACCGACCGCGAAAACGGCGCGCAAGCGATGCATGAACACATCGGAATGCAGCAATGCTTCCGCGCCGACGAGCAGCACCAGGGCGACGGCAATCCCCGCCCCCGGCATGCCGATATGACACCAGCGTCCAATCCTCGATCCCATAAGCCCACCCCGGCGTGATCCGCACC
>JAKLLJ010000390.1 GCA_023150215.1 Thauera sp.
GCCGAGCACCAGGCCGAACTGCTGGCCCAGCTCGCCGACGAGAATGGTTGAGCTGCCGGCCACGTTTGGCGAAGCCCTCGCCGCCGCGCGGGGGCGCATCCCGGCCAGCGAGGCGCGGATGTTCCTGCGCGAAGTCACCGGCTGCAGCGCGGCCCAGGTCGCGGCCTACCCGGAGCGCGCGCTCGACGCCGGGCAGGCCGCCCGCTACATCGAGCTGCTCCACCGCCGCGCTGCCGGCGAGCCGGTGGCCTACCTGCTCGGCGAGCGGGAGTTCTACGGCCGCAGCTTCCGCGTCTCGCCGGCGGTGCTGATCCCGCGCCCCGAGACCGAGCTGATCGTCGACCTGGTCAAGGCCCGCGTCTCGCCTGGCGCTGCGCCGGCCGTCCTCGACCTGGGCACCGGCAGCGGCGCGCTGGCGGTCACGCTGGCCCTCGAGATCCCGGCGGCGCGGGTCACCGCGGTCGATCTGTCGCCCGCCGCGCTGGAGGTGGCCCGGGGCAACGCTGCGGCCCTCGGGGCGCAGGTGAGCTTTGTCGAGAGCGACTGGTTTGCCGCCGTTGGTGCGGCGCGTTTTGATTTCATCGTCAGCAACCCGCCCTACATCGTCGACGACGACCCGCACCTGGCCGAAGGCGATGTGCGCTTCGAGCCGCGTTCGGCCCTCGCCTCGGGCCGCAGTGGGCTGGACGACCTCACCCGGATCACCGCCGCCGCGCCGGCCTTCCTGGCACCGGGCGGCTGGCTGCTGATGGAGCACGGCTACGACCAGGCCGAGGCGGTGCGTGCGCTGCTCGGCGCGGCGGGCTTCGTGGCGGTGGAATCGGCCCGCGACCTGGCCGGCATCGAGCGGGTCAGCCTGGGCCAGCTACCCCGTCCGTGGTGTTGACGCGGGCGTCCGGC
>JAKLLJ010000391.1 GCA_023150215.1 Thauera sp.
GGCGATTTCGCAATCATTTCTTCGATGACGTATTCCATGGTGCGCAACAGAGCCTTATTGACTGCGGCAATATCTAGCTTTGGATTGCGGATCAGGCGAACGCTGATTCCTTCGAACATTGCACTGATCACCTCCAAGGGGGCATCCAGGTCTTTTTCGTTGTAGTAGAGGCAACGTTGTTCAAGTCCATCGATGATCAGTGCCTTGAAATAAGACATGGCGAGAAGGTCGGATTTCTGAACAATTGACGCAACAGAAGGGTTGCGTGCCGCCTCGGCAATGATTTCAAGTATCAGCGGAACGTTCTTGTCGTTCGCGATATCTTGGATGGAACAGTGTGTTTCATCGACTGTTGCACGTAGCAAATCACCTCCCGCACTATCCTCTCTGATACTTCGGATAATTGTTTGCAGTTGTTGTAGTTCCCTATCAACGATTGCGGAAATGATCGCTTCCTTGTTCTCGAAGTAGTGATAGATGTGTCCAACACTCATCTTGGCTGCCTTGGATATCTGCGCCATGCTGGTGTTGTGAAAGCCGTTCAACCGGAAGCATTCGGTCGCCGCATCCAGCACTTGGATTTTGCGTAGTTCCGCACGCGGCGGCTCGTTCACGGTATCGTGATCATTCGACTTCATTAGCGTTTCCTGTCCTGAAAAGAGTTCGTTTATTCATCAAGACCTGTTGGTCACGAGCGGCATAGCTAGCAGGCCGATGCAAAACCCCGAGAACCCGCGCCAGCGCTACCTCTCGCTGCCTGATTTCTCATGACTTCATTCCCGGAATTGGATTCCCAATCCCGTTTTGATGCCCATCGAATGGGCTGGGGAATGGGTTTTCACCCGATTTCGGGTTCTGCGTCATGCCGCGCTCCCAGCGGTCTGCAATTTCGCGAT
>JAKLLJ010000392.1:0-562 GCA_023150215.1 Thauera sp.
CTGCGCCAGATGCTGGGTGATCACCAGCCCCAGGCCGCTGCCCCCGAAGGCGCGGGTGGTGGACGCATCGCCCTGCTCGAAGGCGGTGAACAAGCGGCCGAAGTGCTCGGGCGGAATGCCGATGCCGGTGTCTTCCACCTCGAAGCGCAGCAGGATGCGCTGCGCGGTTTCGGTGCCGCGGCGCACGCGGATCGTCACGCTGCCCCTGGGGGTGAACTTCACCGCGTTGGTGGTGTAGTTGAGCAGCGCCTGGGTCAGCCGCACGCTGTCGCCCACCAGCTTGCGGGGCAGGGGCTCGCAATCGACGGTGAGGCTCAAGCCCTTGGCCGCCACGTCCTTCAGCACCAGCGTCGTCACGCGCTCGGTGACCTCGGCGATGTCGAGTTCGCTCTTCTCGAGGCGCATCTTGCCGGCCTCGATCTTCGACAGGTCGAGGATGTCGTTGATGACGCCGGCCAGATGCTCCGCCGCCACGTCGATGCGCCGCAGCTGGCTGGCCTGGGCGGGGCTCACCTCGCCGCGCAGCATCACCTGGGCGATGCCGAGGATGGCGTTGATCGGG
>JAKLLJ010000392.1:572-889 GCA_023150215.1 Thauera sp.
AGGAACTGGCTCTTCACCTTGCTCGCCTGCTCGGCCTGGGCCAGCGCCTCGCGGGATGCGGCCAGCAGCGACAGGCGCTCGAAACCCAGTTTCAGCGCGGTGCGCAGGGCCTCGTTGTGGTTGCGCGCGTTTTCGAGCATCGCGTACACGTACAGCACCGCGGCGATGCCGATGAGGTAATCCAGCCGGGTGCCCTTGATGAGGTTGATGCTCACCAGCGGTACCACCAGCAGGCCCAGGAACCACAGGTAAGAGGGCTTCTCGCCGTTGAGCCGCGAAATGGCGCCGGCGCACATGCCGGAGAGCAGCGCCGCCAG
>JAKLLJ010000393.1 GCA_023150215.1 Thauera sp.
AGGCCACCGCCGCGATTGAGAAGATCGTGAGCGAATCGCTGCCTGACGGTATGACCTACGAATGGACGGACCTGACTTTCCAGGAAAAGCGAGTTGGCAATACTGCTATCTATATCTTCGCGCTGGCGGTGCTGCTCGCCTTCCTGTTCCTGGCGGCCCAGTACAACAGTTGGTCGCTGCCGTTCGCTGTGCTGCTGATTGCACCCATGGCGCTGCTCTCGGCGATCGCCGGCGTCTGGCTCTCTGGGGGGGACAACAACATCTTCACGCAGATCGGTTTCGTGGTGCTGATCGGCCTGGCCGCCAAGAACGCGATCCTGATCGTGGAGTTCGCCCGCGCGAAGGAAAGCGAAGGGGCCGATCCGCTGGCAGCCGTGCTCGAAGCCGCGCGCTTGCGGCTGCGCCCGATCTTGATGACGTCGTTCGCCTTCATCGCTGGCGTGGTGCCGCTGGTGCTGGCCAGCGGTGCGGGCGCCGAGATGCGCCACGCCATGGGCATCGCGGTGTTCGCCGGCATGCTGGGCGTGACGGTATTCGGCCTGGTGCTGACGCCGGTGTTCTACGTTGTGGTGCGCAAGCTGGCGCTGCGCCGCGAAGCGCGCCATGCCCGTGGCGGCATGACCGACCAGCACGCATGACGGCCAGGAGGACATACGACATGAAAACATCTTTCGCATTCACACGACCCGCCAGGACGCTGGCGCCGCTCGCCCTCGCGGCGGCGCTGGCTGGCTGCTCCATGGCACCGAAGTATGACCGGCCCGCAGCGCCGATCGCCACGGCCTATCCCTCCGGCGCGGCCTATGTGGACCTGGCGGCCGCGACGCCCGACGACGCGATCACGGCCGAGATCGGTTGGCGGGACTTCTTCCGCGACCCGCTGCTG